>DASYTA010000242.1:0-3310 GCA_036002745.1 Cyclobacteriaceae bacterium
TTGTACGAAATCATTGAGGTTAATGGCGACACACATTCCATATTCCTATACTATAAAGACAACTATTACCTCTTAAATGAAAAGCAGTCTGTAATCACTCCGTTAACCGTAATCAAAGACGCGGAGCTGGTTAAAAAGCTAAAAGAGTACCGAGGTAGATAGTATCTCACGAAGCTTATTTTTTAGGTTCATTCGATTATCTTTGCCGGCCTATGGCAGAGGTAAAATACTCTACGAAGAAAAAATTAGGTAGTTATCCTTCAATCAGTGTAGTCGCTAGTATAACTCTGGCTCTCTTTGCTATAGGTGTGTTTGGGGCATTGGTCATTTACTCCAAAGAGCTTGAAAAAATTGTAAAGGAAACTATCAAGATCCAAGTCTATCTCAAAACTCAGCTGACCGATGAAGAGAGGTCAAAAATGGAGAAAGAATTTTCTTCTAAATACTTTCTTCCAAAGAATGTCAAAGATCCCATTCTATACATTTCTAAAGAGTCAGCCGCACAACAATTTATAAAGGAGACCGGTGAAAATTTTAAAAAGTTTCTTGGAGAAAATCCACTTCACGATGCCTACTTACTTCGCATAAGCGAATCTTATCAAAGCAAACAGAGCCTTGAAAAAATAAAAAGTGAGATCGAAAAAATGCCAGGAGTATTCCAGGTGTACTATGTTGAAAACGTAATCGAATCTATCAATCATAATATTACCCAAATAGGATTGGCAATAATGGGTCTAGTGGCTATACTTTTGCTGATCGTGGTGCTCTTAATTAACAACACCTTGCGCCTTGCTTTATTCTCTCAGCGATTTCTCATCAGGAGCATGCAATTGGTTGGCGCTAAACGATGGTTTATTCAAGGTCCTTTTCTGTGGCGAGCTTCCATGCATGGTTTGTTATCGGGAATCATCGCCTCAGTTTTTTTATCAGGATTATTGTCTTTTGCAACAAAAAGAATCATTGAATTAAAATTGATTCAGAACAATGATAGGCTACTTTTGCTAATGGCTTCCCTCTTGATACTCGGTGTACTCGTAGCGGTTATAAGCTCCTATCGTGCTGTGAACAAATACTTAAAATTATCGTTAGACGAACTATATTAAACAATATGAACAAACTGCCTTTCAATAAAAAAAATTATCAGTGGATGATAATCGGTGTAGTGACACTCATTATCGGGTTCACCATCATGACCCTTGATAAGCAACCACACGGATTCGGTTTTTTAGGTCTTACACTGGGGCCAATCGTAGTGCTAGCCGGCTTCATCATTGAGTTCTTCGCAATCCTGATCACGCCAGAAAAAGAAAATAAATAATGTCAGTCTTTGAGGCCATTGCACTGGCCGTTGTAGAAGGTCTTACCGAGTTTCTTCCAATCTCGTCAACAGGCCATATGATTATTGTGTCATCATGGTTAGGAATCGCAGCTGATCCATTTGTAAAGACCTACACCGTTGCTATTCAGCTTGGAGCCATTGCATCCGTATTAATTTTATATTGGAAAAGATTTTTTCAATCGATCAATTTCTACGTTAAACTGCTACTCGCGTTTATACCAGCGGCAGTGATCGGTTTTTTGCTAAACGATTATATCGATCAATTGCTTGAGCGCGTTGAAGTGGTTGCCATCATGTTGGTTTTGGGAGGAATTCTCTTTCTATTTCTCGACAAGCTTTTTAATAATGCGAGCAACGAAGAACAAGAGCCATCTAACTTATCCGCCATTAAGATTGGATTCTTTCAATGTATTGCAATGATGCCTGGCGTATCAAGATCAGCGGCTACTATCATCGGAGGGCTCACGCAAAAATTATCTAAGACTGCTGCCGCCGAGTTTTCATTTTTCCTAGCTGTACCTACAATGTTTGCTGCCACAGCTTACAAGCTTCTAAAATATTATAAAGCAGGAAATGGCTTTTCTTCGCAAGAAATTTCTACCCTCGCGATTGGTAATTTTGTAGCTTTTATTGTGGCAATGCTATCGATCAAGTGGCTTATCTATTCCATTTCAAAATATGGTTTCAAATTCTTCGGTTACTATCGAATTGCACTTGGGATTATAATTCTCATACTAGTCTATTCAGGTGCTAGTCTTTCCATATTTTAATGGAACACGTTGCCGAACGATTGCTACTCATAAACAAACCTTTAGGCTGGACATCGTTTGATGTAGTCAATAAACTACGCTACAAATTAAAAATCAAAAAAATTGGTCATGCGGGTACGCTCGATCCTCTAGCCACAGGGTTATTAATTATTTGTACGGGTAAGATGACCAAACGTATCGACGAATTTCAGGCTCAAGAAAAGGAATACACAGGAAAATTTGTTCTTGGTCAAACAACTCCATCTTTTGATCTTGAAACCGAAGTAAGTAAAGCTCGCGATATCTCGTTTATCACCAACGAAGCCATCAAATCATCAGCATTAAAATTTATAGGCTCAATTCAGCAGGTACCCCCTATTCATTCGGCTATAAGAATTAATGGAAAGCGGTCATACGCATTGGCAAGAAAAGGAAGAGAACCAGAACTGAAAGCGCGAGAGGTTTTTATCAAGGAATTTGAAATAATGAATATCGAAAAACCAATAGTTGAATTTAGAGTAGTGTGCTCGAAAGGAACATATATTCGAAGTCTTGCAAGAGATTTTGGGGAAGCATTAGGCACGGTGGCTTACTTATCAGAGCTTTGCCGCACGCGAATTGGAGAATTCAAATTGACTGATGCCTTGTCATTGGATCAAGTTCCTGAGTAAGTTTGCATACCTTATATCTACATGAAAATTTATCATAGCCTCGAAGATTTTACCCGCATACCAAATGCAGTGGTAACAAGTGGTACATTCGATGGCGTTCATGTAGGTCATCAAAAAATTTTACACCGACTTAAAGAAATAGCCTCAAAGAACAAAGGCGAAACAGTGGTGATAACTTTCTGGCCGCATCCACAAATGGTGCTTCATCCTGAAAATCATTCACTCAAGTTATTGAATACATTTGAAGAAAAAGCTGCTCTTCTTAAAGCAGAGGGCATTCAACACTTACTGCGAATTGAATTCACTAAAGAGTTCTCAATGATCAGCTCAATTGAATTCATTCAAAATATTCTTATCGATACTATTGGAACAAAGAAACTTGTGATTGGTTATGATCATCGGTTCGGTCATAACCGTGAAGGAAGTTTTGAGCAATTAAAATTAAACGCTGCCAATTACGGGTTCGACGTTGAAGAAATCTCTAGGCAAGATGTTGATCACATAAGCGTGAGTTCTTCTAAGATACGACAAGCATTAGGGAAAACAGATAT
>DASYTA010000243.1:0-2433 GCA_036002745.1 Cyclobacteriaceae bacterium
ATAGCATTTAGTTTTATTCTGCTTACTCGCGGCAAACCCTCAGCAGAAGCGTGGGTGTCCGACAAACCATTTCTTTTATTTGCTATCCTTCACGGAATTCACCTTGTCGAGTTGTTGTCGTATGTAATTTGGTCTGGCAAAGAACTTGTATTCATTCGTGTTTTGGGTGGCATGGTTGCTTATGCATTTATTTTTATCATGCCTGTATTGAATACTAAGTTGAGCCGAATCAAAATGAAAAGAATAGAAATTGCATTTTTCGCTTATGTTTGGTTGATTTTTTTCTTGACGTATCTACCACGAGTATTAGGTAAGTTGCCCAATGTAGGAGGAACATTCACCGAGCATTTAGTCCTTTTCATTTGGGTTATTCTCTTGGGGTTCATTAAAATTAGTGACGCCTTTCGAAACAAAGTGCAATCCTGAAAGTCATGTGCGGCATCACAGGAATCTTTGCATTTAATCTGGTTGGCAAGTTCAACCTTGTTAATATAACGGCTGCGACGCAAGCACTGGCCAAACGCGGTCCTGACAATCAGGATATCTATCATGATGAATTTGTTGGTCTCGGTCATCGTAGACTAAGTATTATAGATACTAGTGCTGTTGCCCATCAGCCGATGTGGGACGAGACAAAACGTTACTGCATTATTTATAATGGAGAGATCTTTAATTTTTTAGAGTTAAAGAAAGAATTGGAGCAAAGGGGGGTCACGTCTTTTTTCTCTCACTCCGACACAGAAGTATTGCTCAAGCTTTTTATCCTTGATAAAGAAAAATGCCTTAATAAACTCAATGGCTTCTTCGCGTTTTGCGTTTACGATAAACAGGAACAATCTTTTTTTGTAGCGCGCGACCGTTACGGAGTGAAACCGTTGCTCTATCAATTTGATGAAGATAAATTCCTGTTCGCTTCGGAAATGAAATCCATTCTAGCGTATGGAGTCGAAAAAGAACTCGACTATGTTTCGCTACACGCCTATTTACAATTAAATTATATTCCAGCACCACGCACGATTTTTCAGAACGTAAAAAAACTGTTGCCTGGACATTATATGGTTGTCCATAGACGACAGACGACAGTCCACAGTTATTACTCAATTGCTGTCGACCGTGGACAGCCGACCGTGGACTATGAAGCTGCAAAAGAAAAATTCAAACAACTTCTGGACGCTTCTGTTCAAAGAAGATTAATTGCCGACGTTCCATTAGGTTCTTTCTTAAGCGGAGGGATTGATTCATCCGTTGTTACTGGCTTGGCAGCAAAGCATAAAGCAAACCTTCATACTTTCTCCATTGGCTTTAAAGATGAGAAGTTTTTTGACGAGACAAATTATGCAAGGCTTGTTGCAAAACATTTCAAGACCGAGCATACGGTCTTTTCATTAACGAATAATGACTTGTACGAGCATGTCAATTCCATTCTTGATTACATTGATGAACCGTTTGCGGATTCGTCAGCGATTAACGTTTATATTTTAAGCAAAGAGACACGCAAGCACGCTACCGTTGCATTATCCGGTGATGGTGCTGATGAATTGCTGGCAGGTTACAACAAGCACGCAGCATTTTATCGGGCGATTCATCCAGGTTGGAAAGAAGGATTAGTTCGCGCATTGTTACCGCTGTGGAAGAGTTTCCCGCAGTCGCGGAATAATTCTTTTAGTAATAAAGCAAGACAGCTTCAGCGGTTTGCCGAGGGTATGAAACTTTCTTCGAAAGAGCGCTACTGGCATTGGGCGGGATATGCTTCGCGTGAGCAAGCGTATCATTTGTTTTCACAGAATTCTAAAGATAATCTCAATCGTCATGAGTTTAATCTATTCAAAGATGAGTTGCTGAAGATGATCCCTGACAAAGAATCCATCAATGACATTTTATTGACGGATATGAATCTGGTGCTGTCTAACGACATGCTCACGAAAGTCGATTTGATGAGCATGGCCAATGCGCTGGAAGTGCGAACACCGTTTTTAGATTTTGAACTTGTGAATTTTGCGTTTACACTTCCTGACGAATTCAAGATCAATTCCAAGATTCGAAAACGAATTGTGCAAGATGCTTTCCGTGATTTTCTTCCTGCGGAATTATACAATCGACCAAAGAAGGGATTTGAAGTGCCATTGCTCAAATGGCTTCGCAAGGAAATGAAATCATTAATAGAAGACGATCTGCTTTCTGAGAAATTTGTTACAGAACAAAATATTTTTGATTACCCAGCAATCGATCAACTTAAAAAACAACTATATTCATCCAATCCTGGAGACGTGCATGCGCGGATTTGGGCATTGATTGTGTTTCAATGGTGGTGGAGAAAATATATTAGTTGATAGTTATCAGTTGTTGGTTGATAGTAAGCGATCGAACAACTAAAAAACCGACAACTAGCATTCAACATATAAACTGGATCACAAAATGAAAAAACTTCTGTTT
>DASYTA010000244.1:0-7417 GCA_036002745.1 Cyclobacteriaceae bacterium
TAAATCCCAAAATATTTCCGCGAACAATAGGCTGAACTACATCAACAAATCCTCCTGCTTGTTTGTTTCCATATTGTTGTGTGTAAGTTTCGGGAACATCCACACGTACAAATGCCCACTCAGTAACGATGTAGGTTTTAGTACTGCGAAGTGTGGTGTTGAAATCGACAGCCCAAACGTCTACTCTTCGTTTGGTATCGAGGATGATTCCGTCATCTTGAAATTTGTTGTAGACTCCACCCATGTATGAAATTCCAAGCTCACCGATTTTTCTATTCTTTATTGCCACCTTGGTCGTAAGCAAAGGCTGACCGTTTGAACTCTCTTCAAATCGATTAGGATTCAGTTTCGATGCTGGTAAAAAAGTTTTGTTTTGTGCATTGCTGATGATCTTATCATCAAAGCCATTTGTGAGATAAGTCTCGTAGCCATATACCCAATCTTTTTTGTACCACTTTCCATACAAGCCGAAACCCACGTTGCTCCATGTGGCAGGAAGCATTTCAGTAGCAGAGATTGGTCGATCCACGAATTCCCATTTAGGACCATCGTGATTTTGATTGAATGCTCCGATGGGATTCATGACTACACCACCGCGAAAATTTAACAACGGATGTAATTCAATATCAACGGAAGCAAATTCAATGTTGATTTCTTTTGTGCCATCTTCAAACTCGATTTCAGAAAGAAATTTAATTCTCTTGTAAATGTTTGACCCTAAAAAAAGCGTGAGCCTTCGCATTTGAAATTGATGGCCTTCAGAAACCCCATTCGTGGCCAGGTGTTGCCAGTTCGCTTCAACATAACCGCCAACAGCCACAGGCAATTTGCTTACGGAAAGAAACGGCCGGTTGTAAATGGCGTCCATGTTCATTAGAACTTTGGTGGTGTCTTTTTTTATTCGTCTGAACAAAGAAGAATCGACCTGCGCGGTTGCGTCATAACCTGAGATAGCAAATAGCATTATGAAAAACAGATACCTCATTCTTTCGTCAGTTCAATAATGATTTTGCCGTTTTGAATGTAAGTAGGAAAGGAGCGGAGACTCTTTTCTGCTGGGCCATGAATTACATTTCCTTTTTTATCGAATTCACTTCCATGGCTCAAGCAATACAGATGATCGCCTCCGGCATTTAGTTCAGCTCCTTGATGAGTACATTTCATCCACAGCGCGCTATACTCATTATTGTTAATTCTGTAGAGATAGATTGGAAACTCCAGATTGTCGTGATGAACAATAATGAAATCAAGTATTGTTTGCTTCTCTTTCTTTGAATCCACAAACTCAGACACCGTTAGTGAAATTCCTTTCGGCTCAAGTGTTCCCGTCACATAATGAGTTGAAGCGCAAGACTGCAACAAATACGATAACCCCATACCACCGGCACATGCTACACAACTATTCGATATGAATTTGCGTCTGTTCATAGGCTCTCCAAAAACTGAATCAATTTTCTCTTCTCATCGCCTGTGAGCGATTTGTACTTCTCTTTACTTAAATCACCTTCGCCTCCATGCAAAAGGATCGCCTCTTCAATACTTGTTGCTCGGCCGTCATGAAGTAAATAATATTGACCGCCTTGCGAGTTTTTTGAAAGCCCCAAGCCCCAAAGTGCCGGAGTGCGCCATTCAGAGGATGTAGCAGAACCTTCTGTATAACCATCATCCAGGCCAGCTCCCATATCATGAAGGAGCAGATCGGTATATGGGTAAAAAGTTTTGTTCGACAAAGCTGCAATTGAACTCGCACCGGTTTTCATTTCAGACCGATGGCAACTTCCGCATCCTATATCCATAAATAATTGTTTCCCTTCTAGAATGTCATTTGTTTCCATTCGGGGAATTGGAGCCTTTAGTGTTTTTAAATAGAATACAACATCGGTCAAGGTTTGATTGGAGACTTCAGGATCGACTGCATGACCTGAATAGGTATCAATATCTTCATAGGAGGATGTGACACCAATATCCTGATTAAAGGCCTGAGCGGTCTGTTGAAGCAGATTATAAGTAGATCCCTTCTTGCCAAATCGCCCAACGTACTTTCCATTTTGAGGCATACTGTTTGGTCGTGGGTCAACATAGGGTTTCAATGAAACCCAATTCGCTACTCCACTGATGCCATCATTGTTTGCATCGGTAGGATCTTCCCAGGCAATAATATCGGCATCGCTTATGGCGTCAATGAAGCCAAGCCCCGTGTTGGCAGGGGGCAGGAGTTTAGTAAATGTCGCACCTACCGGAACCTGTTCTGGTAAAAAGCCAGGGATAGCTTTTGATTGAAGTTGTGGACCACCTTGATCTAAAAAAAGATTTCCGTTTTGGTCAGGCTGACCGAAGCGCATAAGCGTTGTGAAAGGATGCCCTTTTCCATCGCCGGCATGACAACTTCCGCATGAGGTTGCTACAAACAAAGGACCAAGCCCGTTTTCAACAGTAAAGATCTGCGCATTGAATGCATTGTCCCCAGCGAGAAACTGTTTGTGCTCATCTGGGGTAAGTCCAGCGACAGGTCCATCGAGAGTTTGGTTATGGTCTGGAGCATCAGGTTCAAACGTTGAACAGGAGATAACGCTGACGAAGAGGATAGAAAGAAATATGTGTGTTGAGCGCTTCATTCTGTTACTAATAAATTTTCTGAAGCTTCTTTTGATATGAAGATTCTCTTTTTGTTATCAATTGAAATCTCAATCGATCCGTCAAAATCAACTCTATCCGTGATAGTAAGGGTGACACCGATACCGATTCCGATTTTACTGAGGTATTGGAGAAAAGAAGGCGAGCCGTTTTTCACCGCACATACGCTGCATTTTTTCTGAACCGGCAATTCAGACAAATGAACTTGCTTCACTTTGAAGATCTTGCCCGACGCATCGGGAATTGGATCGCCATGTGGATCAGTCTTTGGATAATCGAGGAATTCGTCCAGCTTTTCGATGAGCCTTTTTGATTGAATGTGCTCTAGTTGCTCTGCCACTTCGTGAACTTCGTCCCATGCAAAACCTAGTTGTTTCACCAAAAATGTTTCCCATAGTCTATGTTTTCGAATAACGGTGAGCGCTTCGGCTTTGCCTTTGGCGGTGAGACTGGCGCCATAATATTTTTTGTAGGATATAAATTTCTTTGCTGCCAGTTTCTTAACCATATCAGTGGCTGAAGCGGCTTTCGTGTTCATAGCCTCGGCCAGGTCATTCGTTAGAACGGAATTGGCTCCTTCTTCCGATAACCGGTAGATGGCCTTCAGGTAGTTTTCTTCCGTAAAACTGGGCATGCTTGTAAGTTTGACTTACAAAAGTAATAATTTAGACGAGTCTAAAAAATATTGTTAATCAGACCTAATAATTTTTTCTCCTCATTTTGCCAGGTGAGAGAATCGAAACCGTTTGAATTGCTTTGGTTCGTGTCCTCACGAAGCTGAGGAGGGATCTTTGAATAAAAGCTTCTGTTGGAAATTTGTTTTAAGATGGACTCAATATCTGGTTGTTCATAGTTAACCGCAATGGCCGCGTCAAATGGATTGGCGGTTTCAACCCAAGGTTTGTGGTTTTGTAATAGTATTGGAAGTTGACAAGCCAGGTATTCGTACAACTTCGTTGGTATTTTATTTTCAGTGTGAGGAGATTGGGGATAATAAATGATGCCAAAATTCGCGGTGGCAATCGTGTCCATAATCAATGAATGAGGTACAAGTTTATCTCCGCCGGTGAGAGTTATAAAACTATTTTCGGAAACCTCATCTTTGATTTTTTGAAGCTCATTTGTTCGAGCGCAATACCCTACAATTTTTAACCTGATCTTGGGCTCAACGGCATGAAGTTTTTTGGCGAGGTCAATCGCTTGAAAAACTCCTGTACTTTCTGCAATCGTTCCTGTAAAGATCAACTCGATGAATTCTTTGTTAGGATTTCGATGAAAATCATGCGGAACCTTGCATTTATTTTCGATGGTGACAAAATAACTTTTAACAAAGCTCAATTCATAAGCATAGCATTTTTCGGCAAGCAGAAACTGCGAGAAAAAAGGAGAGGTTATCCATTCCTTTAGCCTCACAAAAGAGGCAATCAATGGACGAATTATCTTGGGAAAAGCATCCGTGTAGAGAATGTTTTTCCAATAGTTTTCCTGGATATCATAGATAATTTTGGTGCCAAAGAATATTCTGATTAGGATCGCAACTTCCAGTAATTCATGGGTAGTAACTATCAATAGTTCTGGTTTTACTTTAATAATGAATTTTAAGACTTTGAGACGAGCAGTGAACCTGGCAAAGCTTAGTCTTTTAAACTTTGGTAATGGATGGAAATGCACATTAGGATCGCTTATTGCCGATTCAGTTGGATAACCGATAATATGAACTTCATACCGTCCAGATTGTGCCAGCGGCACACCCATTTTCTCGAACATTCGTGTGTCGTTCACTGGCTTTAAAATTGAAGCGAGGACAATTCTCCTTTTTTTCATTTCTTGCATCCCGATTTAAAAGTAAAACATAAAATGCAACTCCAGGAACAAATAGAAAAAGCGTGGGCCGACCGCGAACTGCTCAAATCAACCGAAACACAAAATGCAATTCGCGAGGTAGTCGCTCAATTGGATAAAGGAAAATTGCGCGTAGCGGAACCTTCAGGAGACGGATGGAAAGTAAATGAGTGGATCAAGAAAGCGGTAATACTTTATTTTCCAATTCAACAGATGGAGACTATTGAAGTCGGGCCGTTTGAGTTTCACGACAAGATTGCATTGAAAAGAAATTATAAAGAATTGGGTGTGCGCGTTGTGCCACATGCTATTGCTCGTCACGGATCATTTGTCAATAAGGGAGTGATCATGATGCCCTCGTATGTGAACATAGGTGCTTATGTAGATGAGGGCACAATGGTCGATACTTGGGCAACCGTTGGAAGTTGTGCGCAGATTGGAAAGAATGTTCACTTGAGCGGAGGTGTTGGCATTGGTGGTGTGCTTGAACCTGTACAAGCTTCGCCTGTTATAGTGGAAGACAATGCATTTATCGGTTCTCGCTGTATTATCGTGGAGGGAGTTCGAGTGGGAAGCGAGGCTGTTTTAGGCGCCAATGTTGTGCTCACTGGCAGTTCAAAAATCATCGATGTGACCGGCAACCAACCTGTAGAATACAAAAATTATGTGCCTCCCCGTTCGGTGGTAATCCCTGGAACAATGACAAAGAAATTTCCTTCTGGAGAGTTCCAAGTGCCTTGTGCTTTGATCATTGGCAAGCGAAAAGAAAGCACTGACAAGAAGACTTCTTTAAATGACGCCCTGAGAGAGAATAATGTGGCTGTGTAAAATTTTCGTTAACGTTTTGTGCGATTAACGGATAAATAGCAAGCCATCGTATCCATTATCAAATCCTTTGGCATAGCCTTTGACTCTCTAGTAAGCAAGAAGTAAATTTGCATATGCGTTTGATTTCACTGCTATTGATTTCGGTCGTTTGTTTATCATTCGGCCAAGAGTCAAAAAAAATTCCGATCAGGAATAAAACAATCTCTACGGGGGAAAAGCTGGATTACAGCATGTATCTTGGATGGTTTACAGTGGGTAAGGGTACTACTACCGTTGATAAAAACTTGTACACTAAGAATAATAGAGGTTGTTATAAGGTGGATGCATTTATGGAAACCCTTGGTGTTGCCACATGGATTTCCAAAGTACATGACAACTGGGGTGCTTATGTCGACACAAGCGATTTAGTTACACATGAGTCTTATCGCAAGTTGCATGAAGGACCTTATCAGCTTCATGAAGTGATCACCTATGATCCAGAAAAAGACGAAGCTTCGGTAACCGTTGCCGATAAAGTGACTGGAAAATTTGGGAAGCCCAAAACGTATGCTACCCCCGACAATGTTCGTGATATCGTAGCTGGCTTTATGTATTTACGCATCATTGATTTTTCGAAGTACAAAATTAAAGACACACTTACCGTATCGGGCTTCTTTGAAGACAAGGCATACCATTTTAAAATTATTTTTTACGGAAAGGAAACTATCGAGACTGACATTGGGAAAATTCCTTGCTATAAATTAATTCCGATCATGCCCGATAATCAGCTGTTCCGTGGTGAGAATTCAGTTACGGCCTGGCTTTCAGCCGATGGCAATCAGATTCCAGTAAAAGTAGACGCCAAAATGTTTATTGGTCACGCAGGCACGGAGTTGGTCGGTTTCCGTGGACTCAAAAACCAGCTAAAAATGGTTTTTGATTAAAGCTGATCTTTGAAGAGACAACACTTTTTTACTACTGGTGTAGGATCATGAGTTTGTTTAAATTTATCAAACAAACCTAAACTCAATTTTATGCTTAAAGAATTCAAAGCATTTGCCATGCGTGGCAATGTAGTCGACCTTGCGGTCGGTGTAATCATCGGAGGTGCTTTCGGAAAAATTGTTGGCTCCTTTATTGACGATGTGATTACTCCGTTGTTATTGAAACCAGCATTGGAGGCGGCTAACCTCTCTCACCTAAACGACCTTACTGTATTTGGTACAGTAAAATATGGAGTGTTTCTCTCCTCTGTGATCAATTTTGTTATTGTTGCTTTTATTCTGTTTCTGATCATTAAGGGTATGAATGCTGCTGCGAAGAAAATGGAAGATAGCAAGCCTGTAATACCTCCGCCTCCTCCAGCCGATATTCAATTGCTTACAGAGATTCGAGACATTCTCAAGCGGTCGAACTGATTCTTGTGAAAGATATTTTCAAATCGGGAGATCAAAAATCTTTCAAACGGATTGTGTTGGAAAGCGACTGTGCCATTTTCAATGGCGAATTGCTCCATCGAGTTTGTTCCACTTTTGCTTTGGCTCGTGATTTTGAATGGTCGTCTCGTTTATTTTTTTTGGAAATGAAAGACGACGATGAAGAAGGCGTGGGTACAATGCTTTCTATTGATCATAAAAGCCCAGCATTTGTAGGCGAAGAAGTGTTGTTTACTGCTACGGTTGAGAAAGTTGAAAAGCACGAACTGATCTGTAGCATCGAAGCGAAAGTTGGTGATCGCATTATCGCCACAGGCAAAACAGGGCAGAAGATGCTGAAGAAAGAAAAGCTGAAAGAGCTATTCAAATCTAAATAGCTTCCACAGACTAAATTGATTACTTATTCTCATGTTTACTGGAAAAAGAATCTCTGAACATCTTCCAGCCGTTAGGTGTTTTCTTCCACAGCACAAGAAATTTCCCGTCATCAGTCATTACGTTGTTAGCGTCAAATGATTGCCACAATCCTTCTTCTGTTACATACTCTTCTCCATCACCGTAAACTTGAGTGGTGATGAATTTTCCGTTTCGGAGCCCGAACTTATAATAAGCCATTTTAAAAAATTCCAATGCTGCATTTTCCCCGCACATGGCTGGTGCATTTGGCAGCATAATGCAGCAGTCTTTCGCATAACGAT
>DASYTA010000245.1:0-6526 GCA_036002745.1 Cyclobacteriaceae bacterium
TGGGGCGTTAAAGGTAATCAATTCAATATAATAAGTTTAGTTGCCTGGGTACTTTGTGATCCGTCCGCAAGGGAACGAATAGAAACCCGTGCAACGTATATTCCGGGGCTATATTTTGCTCCGTCCACGTTCATTCCGTTCCAATCACCTAAAATCACTTGATATGGGCTTGAGGGTATGGAATATTGAATAGTGGACGTTGGCCTACCCGTAAAATCATAGATCGTTAATGTTGCTTCAAGGTCCTCGCCAGCTCGAGTATGGTAAAAATGAAATGTCGTGGGCTCAGTAAGGGCATTGAATGGGTTAGGAAAATTTCCAAAATCGGAAATGCTAATACCTGTTCCATCACTTACAACAAAATCCACTGTGGCTGTAGACCGATTATTATAGGTGTCGGAGGCCGAAAGAGAAAGCTGATGTTTTCCCTTCGCTAATGTGTCAAGAGGATAGGTAATTGTTCCCTTCCGAAAATCATTTTTATCAGTTGAGTAATAATCGTTAACGACATAAGACCATTTGCCATCCAATGTGGCTATTATATTGTTCTGTGGACTGATGGAAGCAGTATTAATTCCACTCTCGTCATAAAGACGCGCAACGAGCTGGGTGTTTGATCCAACTGAGCCACCATTAATAAATGTTGTATCGCTTAAAAAAAGTGTGATCATTGGTGGCGTGGTATCTGGTGCTGGAGCTTTTTCTTGTCCACCTACAATAAAACTGGTCGAAGCCCCGATGGCTTCGGTTTGATCTTCGGCACTTGCATAAAGATTTATTTTACCAGCTCCAAAATTGGAGACTAAATTTTCTGGCATCACAAAGTCAAATTGAAATGTTCCCTGCTGAACCGACACTGAACCATCAAATAATTTATTGGACCGTTGTGTAAACGAATAGGGAGGTGAAGGTGCATTTACTTTCTCATCGGGATCACCTAGTGTAACGAAGTTTTGCAGCTTGTCAAAAACGGAAGCTTGAACATCTCCATTAAATGAAGTTAGCTTATTTCCGTTTTTTTGAATTTCACCTTTGACGGTGACTTGCGATAGGCCTTTAAGCGTATCCGATCCAGAAGAAGTTTTTATTGAATTGATGGCAACTTGATTATCAGCTAAAGCGAGTTTCATGGAAGGATCCCCAAGCAAAGAAAAATTTCTATTCGAGACTCCGCTCGCGCTGTTATTTTTTGTGTCGCGAACAACATAACCAAGTCTACGAAATACATTATTAGTTTTACTAAACAGCGCTTGATAGAAGGCTTGATTAAGTTGAAAGTTGGTACTTGAATTTACAGGTCGAGCTGTAGTAACTAATCCAATTGCTCCTCCTTTCTTTTGTAGAATTGCACGCTCTGCAGAAGAAATGATGGCCGGATCATCATTTCGACCAAACTCGCAAGTAGCAGTAACAAACAGAGGATACCTTGGGCCATTCTTCCAACTTTGAACTAAATCAGGAGTTAAGATTTGTTCCTGGGTCCATACCTCTTCCGATCCATGTCCTGTATAATTTACTAAAGCTAATCCCTCTCGCACGGCAAGGTCTAATGCTTTGCTGGCATCGGGACTAAATTGCCCGATAGACTTCGTGATTTGTTTGTAATTGTCAAGCAAAAGTTTTTTCGCGTTAAACTCGGGGTGATTTTGTTCGATACTATTAGCTAATTGATCTGCCTGGCTCTGGTGAATATTAAAGTCACCGTCATCGGCCACAAAAAGGAAATCTTTTCTCCATGATCCAAAACGATTGGGATTGGCATCATAATCAATCAATTTGTCAACCACGGTTTGAGCTTCAGTGATATTTTTTGCAGGGATCCTGCCGACACCAACATCCAAAGAATAATTGACAGCAGGATTTTCGGGCCATGCTCCTTCATTATCCTCTAGAAAACCAAAGTAGTCATCGGATGAATAAGTTGATAAAGGATCAAGCGAATTATAAGATTCGTAAATAGGTACGAGGTTAGTATTTGAATAGACTCGATCCTTGTAATCGTATGATCCTCTGCCGAAAAGCAAAACGAATTTTAGCTGAGCATTAGATTGTTTATAAACATCCCTGATGAAATCTCGAATTGCAGATGGGTCCATTTTGCCACCGCTGTATTCATTATAAATTGATTCTGTTGTAACAACTACAGATGTCAATTGATCATGGCTTTGACGATGATTGGCTAAACGTGTTGCTTGACTTGACAGCGATGTATGCGTGATAATGAGTAAATCAGCAGAACTAATTCTGTGAAGATCTTGATTGGACACGGTAGATTCAAATTGAGGCGAAGTGATTTTGGTTGGATCGAACACCGTAAATCTTCTCAATGAATCGGTTGCCGTAGAAAATGTAAATGTGGTTCCATCAAAAAGGAAGCTTTGGTTTTTTGTTTTGAAAGGTTGTGTTACATCCCAAATGATATCGTTACCCGCAACTGAACTAATCTGAAAAGTTGACGCAGGATTTTTTATACTGGAGGCTGAAGTAAAGGAAGTTTGATTTCCATAAAGAGCAAGAGTTCTTTGAAAGCTAAATAGAAAGTAATCAAGATAGCCAATGGAAAGCCCGGGCGAACCCTTGGTGAACTGATATTTAATTTGCTGCGCACTTTGCGACGCAGCATTTAGTGTTTGTTCGTTGATTACAAGAGTATCGATCTGCTCAATTCCCTTTGCTCCATATTGTGTATTAGGCCAAGCCTGAACAGGTTGTGTTAATATAGAGTGATTATTAAACGAAACATTAAAAGAACAATTTTGAGTGGACTGCGCCATGACATGGCTAGTCATTTTAATATTTGAGTTTGGAATTATACCTGGGAGATCAAATTGAATTGTAAGTTGTAAAGCTTGATCAAATTGCTCTCCAAACCAATGTCTGCCAGAGTGAAGAATATTGTATTTATCTGTTTCGTAATAAGCGAAGTCATCGAACTGATTGATGATTGGGAAATTCCCAGAGAGATTTTCTCTTGTGGCAATTCTCTTGCCGGGAGAATCGGAAATGGTAAGGAAATAAAAATTTTTATCCGAGTATAAATTATTCTGATAACTGAAGAAACTGCTTTTTTGATCGTAGTTGTAGGTGTCCGACCCTTGTCCGTAGAAAAGAATATAATCGCCATTGTTAAATTTTCCATCGGCTTCACCCACTATGTTAATAGCCAATTCAGTCAGGTCAATTACGCGAGCAGTGTTGTTCGCTTGCGGCAACATTCCTTGTTGACCAGTATATATCTTAATATTTCTTGGATCAATCTGTGCTGGGTTAATTCCCGCTTTTTGTAGCAACGCATAATCTATTTTATAGACACCATCATTAGTCACAGAAAATTTGTACCAACTCCCCGATTGCAAAACGGGACCGGAAATTTGTGCCGTCGACTGGCCAACAGCCATTACAAACAAAATGATGAAAAGATTTTTAAACACTGAAGAAAAGTAAACTTAGCCTTCCAACTTCAATACTGTACCTGCTAACGAAAATGCTATGTAGAATAGTATAATCAGGGGCACCGCAGGTTTGCCCAAAAACACAAGCAGTAATACGGCAAAGGCCATAAAAGTAAACCTTAATCTATTCCGCTGCCACGAAAAGTCTTTGAACTTGAATGCCAAAATATTGATTCGTGATACCAGTAAGAAGGAAAAAATGATCGTGATCAAAATCAATACCCAATCTTGCTGAATAAATGATCCGATAGAATCCGAAAGGAAAGGAA
This sequence comes from Cyclobacteriaceae bacterium, assembly GCA_036002745.1. Classification (GTDB taxonomy): domain Bacteria; phylum Bacteroidota; class Bacteroidia; order Cytophagales; family Cyclobacteriaceae; genus ELB16-189. The sequence goes on from DASYTA010000245.1 coordinate 3,722, forward strand.
GTGAAGTAATGAATATCGAGTTAGCTGGAGTATTTAATCCCTTGAAAGAGTCATGTTGAGTTTCATCAACATTAAAAATAGCTAGGCGTAGAGCTGAACAAACCGCGATTAAAAAAGCAACAAAAGGTAGATATGGATTAGCGGAAGATGTTTCAATCATTTTATACATGACCAAAGAAGGCAATAATCCAAAACTAACCATGTCTGCCAATGAGTCTAGCTCTTTGCCAATAGGTGATGACACTTTAAGAAAACGCGCCGCAAAGCCATCGAAGAAATCAAATACTCCGGCAGCCCAAACAAAATAGGCGATGGGCAAGCCTCTATTCTCAAGGCAGAATACTACGCCTAAACATCCGCACAACAAGTTGCTACAAGTAAGAGCGTTGGGTAAATGTTTTAACAACTTCATCGAAGCAAACTTAAAGCACAAAATGGATTTGAGATTTTTTCTTCACCAATTGTTGTAGAGGGCCCATGCCCACAATAAACGACAACCTCATCCGGTAATGTGAAAAGATTCTGATGGATGCTCTTAATTAATGTGTCAAAATTTCCTCCTGGTAAATCCGTGCGGCCAATGCTATGTTCAAAAAGCACATCACCACTAAAAATCACTTTTTCTTTTTCATCGTAAAATCCAACGTGGCCTGGTGAGTGTCCCGGAAGAAAAAGAATTTTCCATTTAGTATTTCCAAAAGCAATCACATCTTTCTCATCAATAAATTGGTCTGCCTCTGCTTCGCGATATCCATCAAATCCATACACCGAAGCATAATTCTTTACAGCTCTAAGTTGGGCTTCTTCTATTTTATGCAGAAGTAAAGGTGCCTTGTATTTTTCTTTGACAAAATTATTGCCCAGCACATGATCAATGTGGCAATGTGTGTTAAGAATCAATTTTACTTTTAGGTTGTTCTCTTCAATGAATAAACTCAATTCTTTTTGCTCTTCGCGTGAATAACAACCTGGGTCGATAATTACTGCTTCATGCGTTTCATCGAAGACCACGTAGGTATTTTCTGAAAAGGCATTGAACGTAAATGTTTGAATAGAAAGCATTGGACAAAGGTAAAGCGTTTTAATGAATGAGGATAATTCAAGTTTGATAAATCCCACACGAATCGGCACTTTTGTCGATTAATCTTTTGTTATGTATTACACGAGGCTTCAAGTGGTTTGCGATTCGGAATTTTCTGAGATTCTTATGGCTGAAGTTGCTGAAGCCGGGTTTGATACGTTCATGGAAACGGAGAAGGGGTTTGAAGCTTATACGGAGGGAAAAAAATTCGACTCGGATTTGCTGGATTCGATTTTAGAAAAATACCGACATGTATCTCCTCTTGTTTTTTTTCGTGATGAAGTACAAAAACAAAATTGGAATCAGGAATGGGAAAAAAATGTTGAACCGATTTTTGTAGAGGATCAATGCTTGGTTCGAGCGGAGTTTCATAAGATTGAGAAGAAATATCCTTATGAAATTATCATTACTCCAAAAATGTCATTTGGTACAGGACATCACCAAACGACTTATTTGATGTTGAAAAATCAGATGCAAGTCAATCACCAGAATAAAATAGTAATGGATGCCGGATGCGGCACGGCTATTCTTTCCATCATGGCTTCAAAACTAGGTGCAAAAAAAATCGAGGCGTTTGATATTGATGAATGGAGTGTGATCAATGGAAAGGAGAATGCCGAGATCAATCGCTGCAAAAACATTAATATCCAGCAAGGAAAAATCACCGAACTTAAATTTGAAAATAATTTTGAGATCATTCTAGCGAATATTAATCGCAATATTTTGCTGGATGAAATGAAGTATTACGCTACCGCATTAATACCAGGTGGTCACTTACTTTTAAGTGGTTTTTATGAAAAAGACATTCCTGATTTGAAAGAACAAGCGCAAAATTTTGGTTTAACCGAACTCAACCGTGACAACCGTGAGACCTGGGCGTGCCTTCTCCTTCAAAAAAAATAATTACCCGTCTGCTTCGTTTTGTCTTTGTTAACTAACCGGTTAGAACTTTCGCCATTTATTTCCGAACTTTCAAGCCTTTGTGACGTGAAAAAAGCATTATCCTTTTTGGCTGTAATCTCCTGTTTCTGCACGGTTTCGTGGGCGCAAACAGAAGAGCCTCATACGCTTAACTTTCAGGACAGTGTGCGAGTAGCGTTAGAAAATACGAAAGCCATTGATGCTACTTCTATCGCCGCCTCCTTTGGCAATGCATGGATAAATCTCAGCCCTGATCAGCAAATCTTGATCAAGCGGCAGGTCAAGATGATGAAAAAAAGGGGAGCCCGTACTCAACCTCATTTTGTCAATTATTATGGAGCTATCGTTGCAGCCTTGGATGTCGAGAAAATTGAGGCAACGCGCTTCTCGGATTTTCTAAAAGTCGTCGGGAAGTCTGTCGAGAAAACCCACATCAATCAGGTTAATATATTTCTTCACCAGGCTCGCGATTTCTTTGAGCATCACGCACTGAACTACGAAAAATATTTCCGATTGCGTGCCACTGATGATGATTACACTTTTGATTTTCTGGAACCAAAAGGTCCTGACACAACGCAAGTAGCTTACGATCCGAGAGCTGACTCCATTGCTGCAACATTGCCAGCTTGGCAAAAGCCTGTTTCTCAACCTCAACTTCTCGGACCGGTGATTGTATTTAGAAAAATATCTTTCACACTTGTCACTCCGTTTGATTCGACGACTTTAAAAAATACAAAAGGAACATTTTCACTTCGCGATCGAATTTTTGTTGGTGAAGGTGGGCAATTCGATTGGTCGCCAGC
>DASYTA010000246.1:0-2148 GCA_036002745.1 Cyclobacteriaceae bacterium
CATAAAAAGCTCGATCTGATGGATCCGCTTTTTCATGACCCAGGTAAGGATGGAGTTGATCAGTTGCATTTTTGGAAATAAACTTCAAAAATAGCTGGGCTTGATAGAAATCACCAAACCAAAAAACTGCGATAAAGAAGAAAAAGGCACGCTAAGGTTGGATTTCTACTTTTGCCCTTCGCAGCTGGAAGTTCTGGCCAAGATAAACCTTGCGCACCAATGGATCATCGGCCAGCTCCTGTGCGGTACCAGCCTTGAACAATTTTCCTTCTACCATAAGATATGCCCGATCAGTAATGGCAAGCGTCTCATCAACATTGTGATCACTGATCAGGATGCCAATATTTTTCTTTTTAAGCCTCGAAACGATTCCTTGAATCTCTTCTACTGCAATTGGATCAACACCAGCGAAAGGCTCATCGAGCAAAACGAACTTTGGGTCCACAGCGAGTGCTCGCGCAATCTCTGTTCTCCTTCGTTCTCCACCCGATAAAACCATCCCTAAATTTTTTCGCACATGAGTAAGGCTGAATTCTTCCAAGAGAGACTCTACCTTTTCCTTACGGTCTTTTTTATTCATGTTGCGCATTTCGAGCGGAGCCATAATGTTTTCTTCCACCGTCAGTTTTCTAAACACGGAAGCTTCTTGCGCCAAATAGCCGATGCCAAGTTTTGCTCGCCTATACATAGGCAACTCTGTGATATTCTCTTCATCCAAGAAGATTGTTCCTTCGTTGGGTTTGATAAGCCCAACAATCATATAGAAAGAGGTGGTTTTACCCGCCCCGTTTGGTCCAAGCAATCCAACAATTTCTCCTTGATTAACGATCACGGATACGTTGTTGACGACCGTCCGCTTTTTGTATTTTTTTACTAAGTGCTCGGCCTTTAAAATCATTTACTTTCAAATTTAATTTCTTTCGCTCTCAATTGTAGCGATGTCATTCCATTGTAGCTATTCTCTTCAATAGTGAAGGCCATTTTAAATCCGTCGCCATTTGCCAATTGAGAATAGTGTTCGGCCATATCAAATCCAACAGTTTGAAATGCGTTCTCACTTTCCTTTTGCCCCACTAAAAATTTTATATGCCTGTCTTTAAAATTGGACAATGAATTTACTACATACAAATTTCTTGCCTCAAATACCGGCTTTTGATTTTCAGGTCCAAAAGGAGCCATTTGTTTTAAAACATTGTTGAATTTACCATTAATAGCGTCAAGAGGAATGACTAAATCAACTTCTACAACGGGCGTCCTCATTTCTTCAGTAATTGATGCAGATACTACGTTTTCAAATTTTTTCTGAAACGCGATCAAGTTACTTTTATCAAGTGTAAGGCCGGCTGCATATTTATGACCGCCAAATTTTTCAAGGAGATCACCACACTCATGGATAGCTTTATACAAATCAAAATCTTTAATGCTTCTAGCCGACCCAGTGATCTTATCGTTCGACTCTGTGAGGATAACGGTAGGTCGATAATATTTTTCCACACAACGTGCTGCCACAATCCCAATAACACCTTTATGCCATGTGTTTTTAAAAAGCACTGTAGATTTTGCTGAGCGTAATGTTTCATCGCCTTCGATCATGGCGATTGCCTCTTCTGTAATGTTCAAATCAAATTCTCTTCGCAAATCATTTTTGATATTAACTTTTTCTGCAAGTTCATTCGCCTCATCTTCTGTTTTTGAAATCAGCAACTCAACTGCAGCGCGGGCATGTGCAACTCTCCCTGCAGCGTTTATTCGTGGGCCAAGTGTGAACACAATTCCTGAGATATCAAGATCATTTTTGATGGCCGCAATTTCTTTTAAAGCCTTTAAGCCAGGCCTTGGATTTTGATTAAGCTTTTGCAAACCGAAGTAGGTGAGGATTCTATTTTCACCGTTGATTGGAACGATGTCAGAAGCAACACTTACGGCAACCAAATCAAGATATTCAAAAACTTCGCTTTCATCTTTATACTTTCTAGCAAATGCTTGCAGCAATTTAAAGCCAAGTCCACATCCACTTAATTCTTTAAAAGGATACTCACAATCTTCACGTTTAGGATCAAGAACCGCGATGGCATTGGGAATGTCAATTCCAGGCAAATGATGATCGCAAATGATGAAGTCAATCCCTTTTATACCAGCAAGCTTAAC
>DASYTA010000247.1:0-4340 GCA_036002745.1 Cyclobacteriaceae bacterium
GCGTAAACACAGAATTTGGTTCACCATTTTCATACGATTGAACTGAGCTACCATCAATAAAGTGCCGGTGTATATTGACGGTTTCACAATCAAAGGGCAATCGGCCTTGGCTTTGAAGAATATCTATTTGAAATGAATTTACAATTACACCACCTTTTTTTTGCTCTGGTTCGACAATTAGAAAATAATTCCCTGAGAAGTTAGTTCCAAGAGGACCTATTTCTTTGAAGTCGAATTGGTTTTGAATGTCATTGGGAATATTAACGTGAGGTTTCACGTCAAATAGGTTGTTGCCAGCTCTCCTATTGAATTTTCCCTCTGATAAAATCCTGTTTATTCCTTTTAGGAGTGACACTGGACGGAAAATGGATGGTGATTCATAATCATTTAATGTTGGCTGAAATGAAGACACACTCGGCGCGACATGTGGGTAGAAATGCCATTGGTAAATTTCAATGTTATCAAACGCTCTGTCTATTTTTCCAAGGTAATATTCAACTACCTCTTTTTCACTTTCGTCTTCATAAATAATATTCTGCGTCAAGAACAAGAACTTAATATCTGGAACCGCATCAAGTTGATTCTGATCAAAGGAAAGGTACAATCTTTCTGGTGTGGAGCCAGGATCTCCGAGGCCAAGGAGACCAGAGACGAAATAATAAAGTTCAAGATTGTTGAATTTTTCTAATGGATAATCCTCCCTCAGTGGCATGGTTCCTTTCATATTTGACAATATAGCAATGACTGTTATACCCTACAAACGCTCTGACAAGGTCAGAATAGCTTGCCTTCGTGAATGGGCAACATCTTAATGAAACCTTCGGTAAGGTAATCAAGCAACTCCGAGAAGAGCGTGACCTAAGTCAACAAGAGCTTGCAGATTATGCTGAATTAGACCGATCTTATATCTCAGACGTGGAACGAGGTCGCTATAATCCTACTCTCTTAACGATCTATAAACTCTCGGAGATATTAAAAATCAAACCGCAGGAGCTATTCAAAGAGGTAGACAAATTACTTAAAGCGAAGTAAGAACTTCTAAATTAACGACCACAAAAATGTTAAATTAGGTGACGCATGCACAACGATGTGTTCAATTGCGCGGCGTAAGAATATATTTTTTTTCTATTTCTGCCATTATCTTAGCGACTAAGGCTTTATATGCCGGACTGCTTTCATCCAATAAAAGTTGATTTGATAATTGATCGACATGATCGATGACAAGTTTAGTCATTTGTTGCCTCAAGTTATCAATTTTGCTATCTGTTGCAGAGGCGGTGTAGACATCAGACACTTGGTTTTCAAGAAAGGCATATTGTTGATGGACAACATTACCAGCAATGCCCCCATTAATAGAATATGCGCCAACGTTTGTCAAAGGAAAATAATAGACTTGCCCAAGACCACGGGTATCTGACAATCCATATGAAAAAATCGATTTTTCAGCAACTAAGCCCGGATTTGGCACAACACTAATTGTTCTGACTTTTTCTTGCGCGAATGCCGCGCCTGAAATTAACAACATCGCGACTACAAAAATATGTTTGGTCATATTCCTAAAATTTAATTATCAATATTATCGTACACTATTACTTTGTTTAGAGATTCTTTGTCACCCTGAGGTAGAGCCTTAATAAAATCAATATTTGCAATTTGAATGTTAAGATAACGTCGATACTTCGTTAACTCGTCAAGAGCGTTGCGATAAGCCATTCTATCCGTCTTTAGCTCCTCAAGACTAAGAACATCCGTGTCATCCGTCGACGATGGTAGCGGGAAATAAGAATATTGCTGACCACCGTTGATCGGGAGTCCGTATTCCCAAATGATATGTCCATCATTCTTCCTTATTGGTGACAATTTTAATTGATGTATTGTTGAAGCTTGACTTGACCATTCAACTGATTCATTAACGGCTAAAGTTTGTCGTAAATAATCTCCATTATCCAATGAAAGTCCAATGCTGTAGTTAGCCAAATTCCTTTTTAGGTCAGTTAGCCTTTGCCTTATATAATACTTCATAAAATTATATCGAGCTATATCATTTTTTGCTAATATGTTAAGGCACAGCCTCTGTGTTTTCGCATCTTCTGACATTTCACTGTCAGGCGGGAAAATGAGTCCAGACTGAAGCTTGTTGTACATGTATGGAATAAGAATATCGCCCGAGAGCATTAACTGTTGGGCAATGCCGATATCAATCAAAAACCTAGCATTCTTTAATAGTTCGACCTTTTTGGTATAAACGGCCTTACCTTTTATAACTTCGTCCGGGTCTAAAATATCTAAGCGTGGACTTAGGTAGGAGTATAAATAATAATAATTAATTAAATCGTCAGTAGCCGTGACAAGGAATCTGGGTTCCAAATAATTATTATTCCTTTTTGTCTTAAAGTTTGAATTTACATCGATATCTAAGAAGTTGACGATTTCGGATAATTCCGAATTATTGGAAAATTGCCTCGCATCAAACTCTAATGTCTCCTTCTGGTTAAGATCGCTACACTGCACAAACGGTAGCAATAAATTTAAATAATACTTTGACTGATTCTGTGGTTGCTTCTCGCTGATGAATCGGTGAAACAAAGCATCCATATCAATCAAAGCGTCTATTGTTTGACTATTCACATCTTTGAGTGGATCGTTATCCAATATGAAATCGGTCATTTTAAAGTCGGGAGGAATATTGAAAATGTCGTGATGAGATTCGATATCTTGTTTTTTTTGAGATCTCGTCACACTGAAAACTTTGTATAACCCGCTTTCAAAATTTACAAGTTGGGACGACGTAGGGATTAAAATATTATTGACAGCTGTTTCATAGTCGGGTAAGCTATCGACGATCACGTTTAAATAGTTTCCATCATTGATGATGAAACTATGAATTAGATCCAGCTGCTTTTTGCTCGAGTAGTCGTGAATTCTTACACGATTAGTCAGGACATCCAAATGAACCGATCTAACTTCGTCATAAACCACATCCAATCTTTTATCAATGTTATCCGAAACAGTGAGCAAAGCATTGTAAAGAAGCTGTTGTCCTTGCAAGATTTGGTCTATACCGTGTTGAATTTGTTGAAGTTGTTCTTGCATGATTTGTTGACCTTCAAGTAACTGATCCAATTTCTTGTCCATTACTTTCAACTTTTCCATTACTGGATCCGGTCTTTTGCCAAAAATTCCAGTTAAAGAAGCGATTGCCCCCAAGTAATTTCCGCTCGCAAAATCTGTAAAAGCTCCGAGACCTGTATTTAGAATTGCAACGCCTTCTTGAGCTTTATCAAGCAGAGGGCTCTTAATTCCCAAATTATTTGCAATTGTTAGAACGTTTTGAGCGTCTGATAAATATTCTTTGGAGTTGGCTATGAATTCCTCCCTTGCCTTGATGAGCTCTAGTTTAGCCCTTTCTTTTTCCTGATCACCAGGGCTTAACCTATTCAAAAAGCCTTGATCAAGAGCCCGTAACTTATCAGCTGCACTCATTTTCCCATATAAATAGTCTTTTATGAAATCGAGGTCACGAGTGTTTAAATCCTGACGTTCAGCTAGCGATTTTAGATTATCCTGCATCCTAGTTTGCGATTCATTTAGACTATTAACAGTTTTCCAAGTTTCGTTGATATTCTCTCGCAATCCGCTTTGAATTTTCTTCATAGTATTGACATTATTTTGAATGCCTGCGGCTAACAACTCATCGCGCCCCAAATTGTCAAGTTCGGTGTTCATAATCGTCGTTCGCAATTCATCTTGCATCGATTTCAAAAAAGAAGCTTTGTCACTATTGTCCAGATTTTTATAAAACTCGTCATTAGCACTGTTGGAAGAAAAAACAAGTTGAATGAACGTTGCATCATCTATCTGAGAATTTTGTTTTAGCTGATCAATGTAGCTTGAGTTAGCTTGGCGAATGTTATACAAAAGCCCGTCCAAGGATTTTCTCCGGGCTTCATCGGCTTGTTCCTTTAGGTAGTCGGTCGTGTATTCCAACGTTTTTTTTCCGACAAATGCAGTTGCTTTCAGCAACGTCTGTGACTCAAGTTCTGGGTCAATCTTGATGATGTCACCAGCAATTTCACCTATAGCTTCCCACTTTACTTTATTTGCCTCAATCGCCATTTTAGTAAAATCCGACTTTCTTTTTTCGGCAGAATAGGCATCCATAGCTTTTGAATATGATTGAAGAGTTTGACTATTGAAATCATTTCTCAGTTGTGTCCTCAGTGTTTGTAATTCAACTGAATTAAGATTCTTAGTCATCGATCGTGAAAATCTATCAACCTGCGCAACGTTACCACCGCAACCCTGTTTAATTAATGCACTGATGTCACCGGTGGTTTGAG
>DASYTA010000248.1:0-5398 GCA_036002745.1 Cyclobacteriaceae bacterium
ATAGCATGTCTTCACCGATCGCAGAAAAAACGCGAGCGTTAGAGGAAGCTGTTAGAATGGCACAAAGCATTGTGGATTTGTTTCCTTCAACTACCACGTTTCAATTGCTTACCAATGACTTCTCTCCATTTTCCAATTCACTAAAAACAAGAACAGAAATTACCGACTTACTATCGCAAGTAAAATTATCCGCTATCAGCAGAAATTCATCTGAAATTTTAAGTAGGATAAAAGAAAAAAAATCTACCCTCTTTTGGCTTTCTGATTTTCAGAAGTCAACATTTGGTGAGCTTTCTAAAATTGATACAACTTTACAAATTCGGTTAGTTCCTTTGTCCTTAGAAAAATATCCAAACATTTTTGTTGACTCTGTCTATCTCGAAAATCCATTCGCCATTGGTGGTGAAAAAAATACAATTCACGTGCGAATGCATAATTCAGGCAATAAAAATGTAGAAGGATTGGTGGTTAAACTTTCAATTAATGGATTACAAACAGCCGCTACATCTATTTCCATAAGCCCTGATAGTTTTACAGAAGTTCCCTTCGACCTGGTCTCTGGCCTTAAAGGCAACAATAGAGTTGTAGTTAGTTTTAATGACTTCCCTATTAGTTTCGATAATCAATTCTTCCTGACACTGAATTACACTGCTAAACTTAACATTCTTGAAATCAAGGGAGGCAGCCAGCCTTCTTACATCGAGAAAGTATTTGGCAACAAGGATGTTTTTTCTTTTAAGAGTTTCAATGCATCCAATCTCAACTACAGTTTGCTTGCCAGTGCAGATTTAGTGGTGATCAATGGCATCGATCGAATTGACGAGGCCTTGGCGGGAGCTATTAATTCTTACAAACCAAACTTTGGGGCAATGCTGTTGATACCTGGCTTGCAACCCGACATCAGTTCTTACCAAAAAATTTTATTGCCTCCTCTTATAAAAGCGGAACAAAGTGAAATGGCTGAACTGGACAAGCCTGATTTTCAAAGTCCTTTTTTTGCCACAGTCTTTGAAGAAAAGAGTTCGTCTATCGGTATGCCACATGCCAGTTCAATTTTAGAATGGGGAGCTGATCGCTCTGCTATTCTTAAATTCAAAAACAACAAACCATTTCTCTCTCAATTTGAAAATACTTTTATTCTCGCTTGCCCTTTGGAAAAGAGTTTTACCGATTTCTTCAACAATGCTCTCTTCGTGCCGGTGATGTACAGGATCGCAGCCTCCGGAAAAAAATCGGAGCAACCACTCTATTACTCGTTAACCTCTCCTTCTATCATCGTTCCTTCGGATACGCTAACTAATGAAGAGCCAGTGAAGTTGATCGGTGATCAGGAACTTATTCCATCACAGCGCCAAATCAATGGAAAATTATTTCTCGAGTTACCAAAATACGCCGTGTCTCCGGGGTTCTATAAAGTGGTAAGCAGACGCGATACTATCGGTTTAATTGCTTTCGACTTGGATAAAAAGGAATCGGCATTGCAGCAGATGAAGGGAGAAGAAGCTAAGGCAGCCTTGGGCGGACAACATAATATTTCAATTTTCAAGGCAAATTCTTCGGAAACTTTTAGTGCTGAAATAAAAGAGAGATATTTGGGCAAACCTTTGTGGAAATATGCCATTGTGATGTCTTTGATTTTCTTGCTAGCCGAGGTTCTTTTAATACGGTTTTTGAAGTAACAAGATAATTTACCGCTCTGATGAAGATATTGATCCAATCCCCACGCATCGTCAACACAGCCTCCCCTTTCCACCTCAAGAAAAAAAATGTACTCATCGCCAATGGCCGTATTGCTGAAATCGGGGACAAAAATTTCCAGGCAGACAAAACGATAGATGGAGAAGGATTGTACTTGAGCGCCGGTTGGTTTGATCTAGGTGCATTTGTTGGCGATCCCGGGCTTGAGCAACGTGAGGATCTTAATTCATTAATAAAAGCAGCCTCAGCGGGTGGCTTTACCGACGTTGCCGTCCTTCCGAATACTCATCCACAACTGCAAACAAAAAATGAAGTAAGCTACGTCACCCAGAACAACGACAATAGATTGGTGCAAATCCATCCCTTAGCTGCAGTTACAAAAAATTGTAAAGGCGAAGAGCTCACTGACATGATCGATCTGCACGAAGCGGGTGCTGCTGCTTTCTCTGACGGACTTAAGCCCTTATGGCATACCGATATTTTTTTAAAGTCGCTCCAGTACTTACAAAAATTTAATGGCCTGCTCATCGATCATCCGGAAGATATCTGGCTCGACTTATTCGGGCAAATGCATGAAGGGCCTCAAAGTGCATCATTAGGCTTGAAAGGAATGCCGCGCATAGCAGAAGAGATTGCTGTGAGCCGCAACTTAAAATTATTAGAGTATGCCGGAGGCCGCCTTCATTTCGCCAGGATCTCATCAGCAAAAAGTGTAAATCTTATTCGAGCGGCTAAAAAGAAAGGATTGAATGTAAGTTGTGACATCACAGGATTTCAAGCTTTACTTCTAGATGATCAACTAAAGAATTTCGATACGAATTATAAAACAAATCCTCCCCTTCGCGAAAAGACAGATGCAGATGCACTTATAAAAGGTCTAGCTGATGATACGATTGACGTACTTTGCAGCGGGCACTTGCCAGTGGATGACGAAAGTAAATTTTTAGAGTTCGATCAATCTGATTTTGGGATGATCAACCTTCAAACCTTTGCCTCCCAACTAACCTCTCTAAGCGAAGAACTTAAATTGGAAGATTTGATTTTGAAAGTTGCTGAAGCTCCCCGCCAACTTCTTCAATTAGAGACTCCGAAAATTGATATTGACGAAAAAGCAAATCTCACACTGTTCGATCCCAACTTTGAATGGGAATTTAAAACCGAGAATAATTTTTCCAAATCCAAGAATTCACCGTGGCTAAACAAAAAACTTAAAGGAAAAGCCGTTGCGGTGTTTAACAATGGAAAGATGAAAGCAGAAGATTGATCAGTTCATTTACGAAGATCAATCGCCAACTTTAATAATGCATTTAGCTTCCTAACGGGAACATCTTTCGTTGGATCAATCAAAAATATTTTCATCCTTGCACGCTTCTCTTGTAAGAGATCAGGGTGATTGATGCGTTTGCCATCGACCAAACCTAAATAAGGTTTGCCCAAAGTTTTGTGAACCCAGAGATAACAAAGCATTTTTCCCTTGTAACAAAAGAAAGGCATCCCATATTTCCACGCCTCAGTGATCTCTTCATTCTGCTTTAGGATATGCGCTCTCAAAAATTGAAGGCAACTCTTGATGGGCTCTTCTTTTTGCAGAAAATAGTTATCGAAGGGTCGCATTCGTCAAACCACCCAACCTATGCTGTTGGAGGATTGTAATGTTTAAACTTACGATGCATCAGTAATTTGTAAATGGCAGGGAGAATCAACAACGTAAGAATAGTTGCTGAAATCAATCCACAAATCACCACAACCGCTAATGGACGCTGTGTTTCAGAGCCAATGCCGGTAGACAGTGCAGCTGGCAAAAGTCCGAGACCTGCCATCAGCGCAGTCATCACCACAGGTCGAACACGAGAGAGCGCGCCATTCAATATGGCATCATCCAAATGCATTCCGAGATCTACGTTCTTATTGAATACAGAAACAAGGATAACTCCATTTTGCACGCACACGCCAAACAGCGCGATAAAACCTACGCCTGCTGAAATGCTAAAGTTGATGCCTGTAAAGTATAAACCTAAAATACCTCCAATGAGAGCGAATGGTACGTTCATCAAAACGATACCCGCAAATTTTGCTGAGTCAAACATGAAGAATAGCCACATAAAAATGAGTACAATAGAAATTGGTACAACAATTTTTAATTGGTTAGTTGCGCGTACTTGATTTTCAAACTCGCCGTTCCAACTCATTGAATATCCTTTACCAAGCTTGATTGCCTTATTCACTTTAGCCTGAGCATCAGCAATAGTGCTACCCAAATCACGACCACGAACTGAAAACTTTATAGGAATAAACCGAAGATTACCTTCTCGATAGACAAAAGCAGGTCCTGTCTGTAATTTAATGTCCGCAATTTCACTCATCGGAATTTTTGTTCCGTTAGTGCAAGGCACTAATAGTTTGCCAATCTCTTTTTCATTTTTTCTGTACTCAGGCGAGAACCTCAATCGAATATCAAATCTTCTTTCACCTTCATACATGGTAGATGCTTGCTTTCCGCCAACTGCCATCTCAATAATATTATTTGCTTCAGCAATGTTTGCGCCATACCGCGCCAACTTAACGCGATCAATCTCGACACGCAATTCTGGTTGACCAAGGCTTTTGAAAATCCCAAGATCTTCCACTCCTTCGATCTTAGACATTATTAAATTAACGCTGTCAGCAATCTGTTCCAGCTTCACGAGATTATCACCAAAAATCTTGATAGCCATCTCTCCTTTTACTCCCGATACCGCCTCTTGAACGTTGTCAGAGATCGGTTGTGAGAAGCCAAAGACAACGCCAGGAAATTCTGCATCTAGCTTTTCCTGCATGTTGTTAATAATTTCATCCTTGCTTACTCCTCGTGTCCATTCTTCTTTTGGAAATAAGTCAACAAAAAATTCCACATTAAAAAATCCTGTGGGATCGGTTCCGTCATTCGGCCGGCCATTCTGTGAGATCACTCCTTTTACCTCGGGGTAACCTTGAAAAATATGGCGCATCTCCTCCGACATCATATTCGCTCTTGAAAACGAAATGCTTTGTGGCATACTTGCCCGAACATAAATCGAGCCTTCATTCAATTGAGGAAGAAACTCTGAACCTAAACCAGAAGCGATGAGTAAGCTCACCCAAAGTAATGCGACAGAAAAAGTAATGCTGACAACAGGATGTTGTAGCGTCCAGAAAACTGCCGGCCGATATGTTTTTTCTAAGCCATTAACTAATGGATTGTGACGTTCTTTCACATTTTTGCTTAAAAGCATTTTACACAGAAGCGGAACAAGCGTAAGTGTGAAAATCAGTGCACCCATCAACGCAAATCCCATCGTAAAAGCTAAAGGAGAAAACATTTTACCCTCTACTTTTTGAAAAGCAAAAATTGGAATGAGTGCCGTGATGATGATCAGTTTGGAGAAGAAAATCGGTTTTCCCATCTCAATGGAAATCTTTTTGACAAAGCCCATTTTGGAAACGTGCTTGAATCTCTCTACACCCATTTCATGCTGCTTGTGCGCAAGAAATACAAATACTCCTTCCACCATCACCACCGCTCCATCGATGATAATTCCGAAGTCAATCGCTCCAATGGATAAAAGGTTGGCCGACATTCCCTTTATTCGCATACAGATAAATGCAAAAAGCAACGCGAGTGGAATGATGATCGCCACCATAATAGTAGTACGCCAGTCGAGCAAAAACATTGACAAGATGA
>DASYTA010000249.1:0-2361 GCA_036002745.1 Cyclobacteriaceae bacterium
TCCAACCTTTACGTTGGGGCGCTTTCTGCGATGAGTGCAGTTACGTTTGCATCCTATTTTAATTTTAAAACCGATTTTTTTATGAAAATGAAAATTGCAGGAATTACTGTACTGATTTTAGTCGTCCTATTCTTTGTTATAATATGGCGCACACCATCCTTGTCCGACAACCACGGAAAAATGGATACGCATTTGTACCTCAGTGATCGTGCTCAACAATCCTTGATCGTTGCTTTTGGAGGTGGCGATGGTGGAAACGACTGGGAACGGAATTACCTAAAAGACAAACGCGATTCTCTATTGGCGCATGGCTTTGCAGTGTTAGCGATTGGATATTTCAATACAGAAAATTCACCCGGCTCACTCGACCGTATTTCACTCAACGCCATTGCCGATACCATTCTCAGTATTGCCAGACGAACTCCATCAATAGATACATCACGTATTGTTTTGATGGGAGCGTCTAAAGGAGGAGAACTGGTGTTGAATCTGGCCAGCCGGTATTCGTGCTTTAAAGGTGTGATTGCTCTTTCCTCTCCGCATGTCAGTTTTCCGGCACTCACGATATCAGCCAATACCTCTTCGTGGATGTACAATGGTCAGGAAGTGACCTATGTGCCTGCTTCGTTCAAAATAATCTGGCCTGCGTTGAAGCGCGATTTGTTTGAAGCTTTTTCAATCATGTTGGAAAACAAAGAGGCGGTTGCGCTGGCCGAGATTGAAGTTGAAAAAATCAATGGCCCGATCTTGATTCTTTCTGCTGATAAAGATGAGATAATTCCCGCGACAAAGATGTCGGAACAGTTGGTGGATCGTTTGGGCCGAAAAAACTTCGCACACAAGGTTGAGCACGTTATAGTGAAGGGCACGCACATCGAGCCGCTCAATCACTTTGATAAGGTATATGCGTTTCTGGATAGGATAAGTAGATGACTATCAATACAATTCTTAATTCATACTCTTCAGCATTAAAATGAATTGGATTATATTGTCAAAGACACAAGCAAGGCTCCTTGCATTGGATAACTGAGAATGACCGACAAAACAAAGCATAAGCTTCTAAGCTATTTGATTGCTACCGTTTGGATTGCTAACGGACTTTTCTGCAAAGTGCTTAACCTTGTGCCACGACATCAACAAATTGTGTCAAGTATTTTGGGTAATGACCATTCAAGGACGTTAACACTTTTAATCGGGTTATCAGAAATTGGGATGGCGATATGGATATTGAGTGGCATTAAAGCACGACTGAATGCTGTTATCCAAATATTTGTTATTGCGACAATGAACATTTTGGAATTTGTACTCGTGCCTGACTTGCTGTTATGGGGTAAGGCAAATTCTATTTTTGCTTTTATGTTTATACTTTTAATCTTCTATAACGAATTTTATCTTAATAAGAAGTTAGCTCAACGGTTATAAAATGCTTTCATTTTTAAAAAACCATCCTTTTGCTGTTGATGCTTTTTTTGAGAGTTCCACTGTTTTGACTTTCGCGACTCCGAAGGAAGAAATTCAGCATCTTATCCCTGAATGTTTGGAATTAGATACGTTCAATGATAAATGGGCTTTCATTGCAGTAGCAATGGTGCAAACGAAACACTTAAGGCCAAAGGGCTTTCCGGAAATATTAGGAAATGATTTTTTCTTAATCGGTTACCGTGTATTTGTAAGGTTCACAAATAAGGCAGGGAAGAATTTAAGAGGCCTATACATTCTTAAATCCGAAACCGACAAAAAGAAAATGGAATTCTTTGGAAACATTTTCACACACTACAATTACACAACTACCGATATACATCTGATGCAACAAAACGGAACAATGGATATCCACTCAGAAAAATCTGATTTTAAGTTCCGAATAGAGAACTCAAACAGTGAAAATATTTCCTTACCATCAGGTTCGCCATTTGCCGATTGGAAAGAGGCTAGAAGATTTGCAGGACCTCTGCCATTTACTTTTACGTACAATCCTGCCAACAAGAAAATTTTAATCATCGAAGGGGTAAGAGAAAACTGGAAACCAATGCCGGTTAAAGTAATAGACTATCATTTCTCATTCATTGATAAGTTGAAACTGAATAATGTCAGTCTGGCAAATGCCTTTGTCATCCGTAACATTCCTTACTACTGGAAAAAAGGAAAACTTGAGCAATGGAGGTAGGAAGAAGAAAGTTTCAGGGCGTTTTAAACATTTTAAGTTTTAACCGCCACTTTTATGTTATTGGCATTGTGGTTTTAGCGGCACTGGTTCTCATCAGCATTCTTGCTGAATTGCCCACCATTGTTTTTTGGCTGATCATCATTTCATTTATGTATGGGTTGATCATGCCCTTGATCGTCTCTGCTTATGTGTATGAT
>DASYTA010000250.1:0-5471 GCA_036002745.1 Cyclobacteriaceae bacterium
GAATTATTTATCTATCATTGAATCACCTGAATTCAAGAAGGAATTTGATCATTTGCTGAAGACTTACGTAGGTCGTCCGACTCCTCTTTTCTTTGCTCAGCGTCTTTCAGAAAAGTATAAAGCAAAGATTTACCTGAAACGTGAAGACCTTTGCCATACCGGGGCTCATAAAATCAATAACACCATCGGACAGATTTTGTTGGCAAAGCGTTTGGGTAAACAAAAGATTATAGCTGAAACAGGTGCTGGTCAACATGGCGTTGCAACAGCTACGGTTTGTGCATTAATGGGAATGGAATGTATCGTGTATATGGGGCAGTTGGATATGGAACGTCAGCGACCCAACGTAGAGCGCATGAGAATTCTCGGAACAAAAGTGGTTGCTGCTACTTCAGGTAATATGACACTCAAGGATGCAACGAATGAAGCGATGCGTCATTGGATCAATCACCCGACAGACACGCATTATATTATCGGTTCTGTTGTCGGGCCGCATCCTTATCCAGATATGGTGGGAAGGTTTCAATCAGTGATCAGCGAAGAAATCAAAAGACAACTGACGGAAGAAATTGGAAATCCTTTTCCAGACTATGTGATCGCTTGCGTGGGTGGTGGAAGCAATGCTGCAGGAGCTTACTACCACTACTTAAACGACAGACATGTTCAATTAATCGGAGTAGAAGCAGCCGGACATGGAGTTGATTCAGGAGAGTCAGCTGCTACAACTGTTTTAGGTAAGATCGGAGTGCTTCATGGAAGCAAGTCATTGCTTATGCAAACCGAAGACGGACAAGTGATCGAACCGTATTCTATTTCAGCCGGTCTGGACTATCCCGGTATCGGGCCATTGCATGCACATCTATTCGATACTGGTCGGGTGCAGTTCCTTAACGTCACTGATGATGAAGCGATGAATACCGGAATTGAATTGAGTCGCCTCGAAGGAATTATTCCTGCTATTGAAAGCGCACACGCTGTTGCTGTTCTCAGTAAAATGGATTTAGATGCAGATGATGTAGTCGTTATCAATTTGTCAGGTCGTGGTGACAAAGATTTGGAAACGTATATCAAATGGGGGAAGTATTAATTAATTATCAAGGATCAATTTGTCAATCTTCAATTTTTAATAAATGAAAAATAGAATTAACAAACTTCTCGCCTCTAAGTCTAAAAATATCTTATCTGTATACTTTACTGCTGGATTTCCTAAATTGAATGACACTGCGTTGATTGCAAAATCACTGGAGAATGCAGGTGTCGATTTTATTGAATTAGGAATTCCTTTCTCTGACCCGGTGGCGGACGGCCCTGTCGTTCAGCAAAGCAACAAGCTTGCCCTAGACAATGGAATGAATTTAAAATTACTTCTGGAGCAAGTTCGTGAAATGAGAAAGGAAGTGAAGTTTCCCATTATCTTGATGGGATATATCAACCCAGTTCTTCAATACGGCATTGAAAAATTTTGCAAAGAGGCTGCCGTAGCAGGAGCCGATGGAGTTATTCTTCCCGATCTTCCATTGTTTGAATATGAAACAGAATACAAGAATTTTTTCGAGCAACATGATTTGAAAAATATTTTTTTGATTTCTCCGACTACGTCCGAAGATCGAATCAGAAAAATTGATAACGCTTCCAGTAGCTTTATCTACGCTGTCTCTGCTTCAAGCACTACTGGCGTGAAAGATAAATTCTCACCTGAGCAAGAGGATTATTTTAAGCGACTTCAAAAGATGAAACTTAAGAACCCTTTCCTTATCGGTTTTGGAATTTCAAATAATGAAACCTTTAAGAAAGCCTCTGAATATTCTGCTGGTGCCATTGTTGGAAGTGCTTTCATTCGTTTGTTGTCGCAGGCTAAAGATTTGCCAACTGAAATTGATGGATTTGTGAAGAGCCTGGTTAAATAAGTTCTTGCTCGCGACCGAGCCTTGCAATAACTTTTCTTCCTTTTCGACTTACCATTTAACAAGTTCCTGTGAAACAATTTCACGGGATTATCGATTATTGTATCATAAATACTCGCCATGGCCGACATAGTATTGCAAGCAGAAAATCTAACCAAGACCTACACTTCTGCTGATAAGAAGCTAACTGTCTTAGACAACGTCTCTTTTCAGGCTGAACAAGGAACCAGCCTTTCCATCATCGGGCCGTCGGGTAGTGGCAAGACCACATTGCTGGGCTTGTGCGCAGGGCTAGATGTGCCAACAAGCGGCACGATCTCACTTATGGGTTTTAAGTTGAACGCCATGAGTGAAGATGATCGAGCTTATGTGCGCAATCAGTTTGTTGGATTTGTATTTCAGAATTTTCAATTGCTATCAACGCTAACTGCTCTCGAGAATGTGATGGTTCCGTTGGAATTGCGTGGCGAGAAGAATATTTCTAACAAAGCTAAAGAATTGCTTTCGAGAGTGGGGTTGGCGGATCGCCTTCACCATTACCCATCACAACTGTCGGGAGGAGAACAGCAACGCGTAGCAATTGCTCGTGCATTCATAGTCAAACCAAGAATTTTATTTGCGGATGAACCGACTGGAAATCTCGATGAGGAGAATGCAAAGCAAGTAACAGAATTGCTTTTTGAGATGAACAGCCAGGAGAAAACTACGCTAGTTCTAGTTACTCACAATCTTGAACTCGCGCAAAAAACTGAAAAGATTTTGCAAATGAAAGGCGGGCATTTAGTCAATGAACGATTAACTGTTCCAGCATGATTGAGTATGTTATCAAGTTAAAGCGAAAGACAAAAAACATTTTTCAGGATCGTTGGGTTTGGAAAATGGCTTGGCGAGATGGGCGCCATAATTTTTCACGTTTGTTTTTGTTCATGGCAGCGCTGATCACCGGCATTGCTGCGGTAGTGGCGATTAGCTCGCTTAATTATTCCCTTGCTGATGAATTGGATCGAAATGCCAAAGAACTACTTGGTGCCGATCTGGTAATCAATGGCAATAAGAAATTTGACACTGTCTGGACAAACTTATTGAGCAAAGCCAAAGTAGCAACTGCAAAAGATGCTGACATGGCTTCTATGGTAATGTTCATGAACACCGGCAATTCGAGATTAGTGAAAGTGACCGGCCTGGAAGGACCATTTCCGTTTTATGGGCAGATGGTAACAAAACCTGCAGATGCATATTTCAAAACTCAAACTGGAAATTATGTAATGCTCGATGAGTCGTTAGCAACCCAATACGAAGTAAGTTCGAATGATTCGATTAAAGTTGGGAACAAGACTTTTCTGGTATCTGGTGTAGTGACTAAAATCCCTGGAGGAGGCGGGCTGACTTCTACTTTAGCTCCAGCGGTTTATGTTTCAATGAAAGCTCTTGACTCTACGGGACTGATTCAATTTGGAAGTAGAATTGGATATAGCATTTATGTAAAAACTAAATCTGATAAGGAAACTGAAAGCCTGATTGAAAAAGTAAAGCCACTCGCTAAAAAATTAGGCAATTCATACGAAACAGTTGAAGGCAGAAAGGAAAGTCTTGGTGAGAGTTACAAATCAGTGTATCGTTTCTTTTCATTGCTTGCATTTGTAGCGCTCATACTTGGATGCATTGGAGTGGCAAGCTCTGTTCATATTTATGCACGGGAAAAGCGCGATGAAGTAGCAATGCTCCGTTGCGTTGGTTCTTCGGGTTGGCAGGCGTTCAATATCTATTTCATCCAGGTTTTTGTTTTAGGAATTATAGGAAGTTTCATCGGAGCATTACTTGGAGTAGCCATTCATCAACTCATTCCCATCGTTTTCAAAGAATACCTGCCAGGCAACATGCAATTCTTTTTTTCGTGGCGAGCAGTAGGTGAGGGTGTTTTGATTGGCACGATCGTTTCTGTTTTGTTTACAGTCTTGCCATTGGTATCAGTAAGGTTTGTTCCGCCACTCACAGTTCTTCGTGCTGATTTTGTTCCGGGCCGGATATTTTCGAAGACAAGAATAACCGCTATCATTTTGATTATCGTATTTCCAATTCTTGCAGCTGCTTATCAAACCAGAAGCATTATTTCTGGCGGCATGTTTTCTGGTGGAATCGCAGTAGCATTGGGTTGCTTAGTTCTTGTGGCAACAGGATTACTTTATTTAATCAGAAAATTCTTCCCAGCCAACGCTTCCTTTATTTTCCGTCATGCGCTTTCTAATTTATTTCGACCCAACAATCAAACTAGAATGTTGATGGTTACAATTGGTTTGGGAGCTTTTATTATTTCAGTATTGAATATCATTCAAGGAAGTTTGTTGAATCAAGTTGAATTCAAGGGAAACAAAAATCAGTCTAACACCATTTTATTCGATATTCAATCGAATCAAAAAGAAGGCGTGATAAAACTGATCAAAGATCATAAACTTCCTTTAAATCAAATCGTACCGATTATCACTTGTCGGCTTAGTGAATTGAAAGGACGTTCGATCGAAGCGATTCAAAAAGATACCACGTCTATTCCTGAATGGGCACTTACTCGTGAATATCGTGTTACCTATCGCGATAGTTTGACAGCATCTGAAGAATTGGTGAAAGGGGCGATGCACCATTTCGAAAAGGGGAAGAAAGATTCAGTCTTTGTTACGATTTCCGAGAGAATGCAGGAAACATTGCGTGTAAAGATTGGTGACTCATTGGTATTTAATGTGCAAGGTGTGGATGTGAAAGCATTTATTTCAGGCATTAGAAAAGTAGATTGGCCAAAAGATCCACCCAACTTCATTTTTGTTTTCCCGAAAGAGGCATTAGCAAATGCACCACAGATTTGGGTGGCAGCTACAAAAGTTGATGAACCAAAAGCAGCTGCAAAATTTCAACAAGCTTTGGTAATGGAATTCCCTAATGTTTCTCTTATTGACTTGAGATTAATTCTTAGTACAGTCAACGAACTATTTGAAAAGATAGCGCTGGTAGTCCGTTTTCTCGCACTCTTCAGCATCATTACCGGCCTCGTTGTCTTAGCTGGCGCAGTTATCAACAGTAAGTTTGTTCGAATTAAGGAAAATGTTTTGCTCCGCACCATTGGCGCTCGAACGAGTCAGATTATAAAAATCACTTTGATTGAGTACGGCTATTTAGGATTGTTCAGTGCAATCACAGCTTTGGTTTTATCGCTAGGTGGCGGGTGGCTGTTGACGAAATTTTTCTTTGAAGTGCAGTTGGTCGCGAACTACTTTGAGTTGCTCGTTATTAGTTTGGGTGTTGTAGCGCTTACTGTTTTTATCGGATGGTGGAATTCGCGCGAGGTGATTAACACATCGCCACTGCAGGCGTTGAGGAAAGAAAGTTGAGATACTAATTTTATTTCCAATTCCCTGGATCAATTCTCCAGCTCTTGACATAACTCAACTGATCTTCATCCAAATATTTTTTACCGACTGCAGCTGGTAATAGATGATTGAAGTCACTCAGGCAAACTAAGGGAATGTTTGCTTGAGCGAAACTTTTTTCTGCCGCTTCAAAACCATAGGTAAAAATGGC
>DASYTA010000251.1:0-8521 GCA_036002745.1 Cyclobacteriaceae bacterium
AAGATCGTCTTTCTTTCCTCGCACTTCACTTTATTCCAGGAGTAGGCGATTATTTAGTCAAGCAGTTGGTAAGTTATTGTGGTTCGGCTGAGCAAGTCTTTAAAACACCTAAAGGAAAACTTCTTAAAATCCCTGGCATCGGCTTGGTTACGGCAGAAGCAATTCAATCAGAAAAAACATTCCACAAGGCTGAAAAGGAGCTCAAGAAAGCGGAAAAAGAAGAAACCGAAATCCTTTTCTTCACTGACAAAAAATATCCGCAGCGCCTGAAAGAAATAGAAGACGCGCCTTCGCTAATCTATTACAAGGGAAATGCAAATCTCAATCATCAAAAATCAGTGGCAATTGTAGGCACACGTCAGGCTACAGAATATGGAAAAGAAATGGTAGCAAAGATTATTGATGAATTAAAGCCTCATAATGCAATAATCGTAAGCGGGCTTGCCTATGGCATCGACATTCAAGCGCACAAGCAAGCGCTAAAAGTAGGCTTACCCACCTTGGCTGTGATGGGCAGTGGCATGGATGTGATTTATCCTGCTGCGCATAAAGACACTGCAAAGAAAATTGTAGGTAATGGGGCTTTACTTACCGAAAATCATTTCGGCACTAAGCCTGATGCACATAATTTTCCTGCTCGAAATAGAATTATCGCAGGGCTTTGTGATGCCTTAATTGTAGTTGAAGCGGCTGAGAAGGGAGGTGCGTTAATCACAGCAGAGATCGCCAACACCTACAACAAAGACGTTTTCGCAATACCCGGTTCTCTTGGCCAAACTTATTCAGAAGGCTGCAACAAATTAATTCGAAACAACAAGGCAGTCATTTATACGTCAATTAAAGACCTTGAATATCACATGAACTGGTCAGTTGAAGAGCAAATTAAAAATAAAATTGAGGAGGTTGACTTCAGCACTTTCAGCTCAGATGAGCAAATCATACTTCGAATATTGAAAGAGAAAAACGGACCGATGATGATTGATGAACTCACGATCAAATCATCTCTTTCTCCAAGTCTTCTTGCTTCCCTCCTGCTCACACTTGAATTTAGTGATACTGTGAAGTCATTACCAGGTAAACAGTTCGTCCTTAAAAAGAAATAGGTCTCAGTGTTTGAGAAAAATTGAATCGGCTAGTAGTAAAGCTTTGCCAAACTCAGCTTGATCCATATTAGGCAACGCATTTTTACTTTTCAAATAGGCAAGAATTGTTTCCGTGGCAAGATTGCCCACCAATTCATCTTCTGCCATCGGGCATCCTCCAAATCCTTTTATTGCACCATCGAAGCGCTGGCAACCCGAAAGATAGGCTGCTTCTATCTTTTCAATTGCTTTCGCTGGACTCGAATGGAGATGAGCACCGAATTCAATTGCGGAGAATTTAGGCACCAGTGTTTTGAAAAGGTATTGGATCTCATCCGGTTTCGAAACTCCAATAGTATCCGCCAATGAAATGATTGTTACACCCAGTCTTGAAAGCAAATCCGTGAAATGCTCAACAACACCAACATCGTAGGGATCACCGTAAGGGTTTCCAAAACCCATGGAGATGTAAGTCACTAACACTTTGTTCTTTCCCTTACAGATATTTTGAATCTCCTCAACAGTTTGTAATGCTTCAGCAATCGACTTATTTGTATTTCGTTGTTGGAAAGTTTCAGAAATGGAAAGTGGAAAGCCTAAATAAGTGATCTCATTCCAAAGCGCGGCCTCCTCCGCGCCTCGCGTATTGGCTACAATTGCCAAAAGTTTGGATTTGGATGTTGATAAATCTAATTTTTTAAGGACCTCGGCTGTGTCTCGTAACTGCGGAATTGCCTTAGCAGAAACAAAACTTCCGAAGTCGATCGTATCAAAGCCAACTTTCAATAGCTGATTGAGGTAATCTGCTTTCTTATCCGTCGGAATAAATTCGTTTAGCCCTTGCATAGCATCACGGGGGCATTCAATAAGCTTCATATTGTAAAATTACATCCCGAAACTTCAGGATACGATTTTTGATTTACGATATTTATTCCATTCTTTCATCCACTCTTTCCACTCACAATGCATCAAGTCGAGAAAAACATTAATCTTAAATCCTTCAATACATTCGGTATTGAGGCCAAAGCCAAATATTTCTGCTCCGTTGAATCGGAAGAACAACTTCAAGAGTTAATGACAACGGATTTATTCAAGAATGAGCGACGAATCTTTCTTGGCAGTGGCAGCAATGTGCTTTTTACCAAAGATTTTGAAGGGTTAATCATCCGCAATGCTATTCAAGGAATTGAAAAAGTAGATGAAACAGACGAACACATCTTGCTTCGAGTCGCATCAGGTGTGAACTGGCATCAACTTGTGCTTCATTGTGTGCAACATAACTGGGGCGGAATAGAAAATTTGTCGCTGATACCAGGAACAGTTGGTGCTGCACCAATACAAAACATCGGAGCTTATGGTGTTGAAGTGAGTGAAGTGATAGAAAAAGTAGAAGGGTTTGACATTACGAACGGCATGTTGAAGTCTTTCACAAAAGACGAATGTCGGTTCGGATATCGTGAAAGTGTATTCAAAAGTGTCTTCAAAGAAAAAATATTTATTTCAAGTGTTACTTTAAGCTTGTGGAAAAAAAATCATCGCATCAATGTAAGTTATGGTGCTATTAATGACACATTGAAAGAGATGAACATCGCACATCCAACCATTCAATCAGTGAGTGATGCTGTGATCAAAATCAGAAGAGAAAAATTACCTGACTTCAATGTGATTGGTAACGCAGGAAGCTTTTTTAAGAACCCCGAAATCACAGAAGAACACTTTCAACAATTGAAAAACAACTTCACCGCTATACCACACTATCCTGCTGCAAATCAACAAGTTAAAGTGCCTGCTGGATGGCTCATTGAGCAGTGCGGATGGAAAGGAAAAAAATTAAATCATGTTGGTGTTCACGCCATGCAAGCGTTGGTACTTGTGAATTTTGGAGGCGCAAAAGGAGACGAAATTTTTCAACTCGCAATGAAAATTATTGAGTCGGTGAAAGAAAAATTTTCAATCACATTGACACCTGAAGTGAATATTTTTTGATGTGATGATGAATGATTTTTGTGTGTGAAATGAAAAATCGTTGACATGAAATTTTTTGATAAATAAAAAATTAATTGCGAAAAATTTTTGCAGATTAATTTTTTATTATACCTTTCGAACAGTTTTAAACTAAAATATTAAAACGCTATGGCAAAAAAACCCGCTAAGAAAGCAGCAAAGAAAGCTAAGAAGGCTGCTAAGAAGAAGAAGTAATCAGCAAAGCTGATACTTTTAGGAAGGGAAGCAATCTAGGATCGCTTCCCTTTTTCTTTTTATAACTTTTATTAAAAGCTCATTCAATAATTTCATTTTGAATTGATTTTAGAGTAGATAAAAAATAAAAAAAGCTCAGGTAACGCTGAGCTTTTCCATTTTATAAATTGATTTTACTTCTTCTTTTCTTCAAAATTCTGGAAAGTGTACATCATTCCAATTGAAAGCGCTTCGCTAAACTGAACAGCAGCGTCTTGATTATGATCATATAACAAGATCGCGCCTAAATTAACATTCACAAACCTACCGAGCTTCGCTGTTAAATTAAGATCAAGACGATGGTACAATTTATCAATAGCCAAATCCTGGTAATCAGCAAACAAAATGTAACGCCACTTAAGGTTTACATCCTTTGCAATGTCTTTATCAAACTCAGCAAGCATTTGAAATGCGAGCCATTGCATTTTTACTGATTGATCCGCTGAGAGGCCGTAAGGAGTTGGATTATCAACAGTAATAAATCGTTTGACATTATTCACGATTGTTAATCGTGGAGCCAAGGGAGAAAGTCTAAGTTTAAAGTATTTAACAGGGTGATATTCAAAACCCATACCCACCGTAATAAAAGCAGGCGCAAAAAAGTCAGAAAGCATGATCAATGAATCAGTATTCGTTGTTGTCGTCTTCAAATACTTGTAGCCCGGTGCAAATTGTGAAAGCACGTTTGCCGACAAGGCCAGATCCCACTTTGTATTAAGTACATGGCCGTATTTCGTGTCTATGAAAATCCGGTCAAGCGTTTTGCGAAGCCCTAGGCCCTGCGTATTCACACTACCATATTGAAAATCGAACTCATTGTCCCATGAATTGTGCTCTCCTTTGTAATTGGCTCGGTAGTTAAGAAATACGGTATACCCGAGGGAATTTGTACCTCCACCTTTCCAATTAGAAGTAAAAGAAGATTGATTTAAGTTAAGGCCGGTCTTAAAAGCCTTCTTCCATCTTGTGATTGTGTCTATGTGCACAATCTGAGCTGAGCTAGATAGGGAAATGAGCAGTAATATTGAAAACCCGAAAAAGGTGATTGAACGGTTCATTGTAATTAAGGCTAGTTGGTGTTTCCTTCATTAAAAGTAAACCCAAATTCTAAGATCCTTGTTACACAATCCTTTGTTATATGTTGCTTAATTTAATCTCGTCCAGAGCGACCTCAGTGAGCGGTTTGGTGATGAATTTGATAACATGATTGTTGTTCACAATCTTATCAATATCACGTTTATTGTCAGAACTGGAGAGGATAATGACCTTACATTTATTGCGAACAAGTTCGTTGAACTTTTCGAACTCATAGAGAAAAACAAAGCCGTCTACAATAGGCATGTTAATATCGAGGAAAATGATGCTAGGAAGATTCTCAGGCTCATTCTCATGCTCTTTCAAGTAGTCCAAGGCTCCTTTGCCTGAGCTCTTTACTTCTACTCGGTGCGAAAATTTAGTAATCTCAATGATCCGCTTACTGATAAAATTATCAGTGTCGTTATCATCCACCAGCATTACAATATCCAATGTTTTTACTTCCGTATCCATCAACATCACTTCTTGAGATTACCTTTAATAACTAACTATTGTGGCAAAATTATTCTTTTTTATGAAACACCCTTCATTCACCCGCAATATAAAGCGCCTTAAGTAAGGATTTTGACCAAAAAGAACAAAATGCAGGTTACCTTTTTAAAATTTTCAATTTTTCACCTGTTGTGACCGTTAAAACAGATTTATTGTTCCAATCCATAATCTCTTTAATAGTTGCCCCAAATTGACGGGCTATTCCATATAATGTATCCGAACTCTTTACTTCATACGTAAACATCTCAGGCTGGTTAAGCACTTCAAGATCATTATGCGCAATTACTGAAGGCAAAACCTTGTGCACAGAGATCAATTGCCCTTTCTTAAGAGGCGTTGTTACATTCAATTGATTTCTCTTAATCAAGTCTGAAACATCAACTGAGTACTTATTCGCAATTGAATAAAGAGTTTCACCTTGTTGAACTTCATGCATAACCACAGAATCAAGTCCAGTCATTTGACTTTTGATTTGATTAACTGTATCAATCTTTGCTATCCGAGGAGTTTCAGGTCCTTTTGATGATGGAATAGCAGCTAAAGCTGGCTGGGCGCCCCAGCTAAAAGTATCATCACTTAATTCAGCTACTTCTCCTGGCACAGTCAAAACAGCCTGGTTAGGTGTATTTTTTACACTAATTAAAGCAATCATGCTTCCGCTGGCAAGGAATCCTTCTTCTTTTATTCCAGGATTCAGTTTCTTCAAACTCTTTAGCTTTATTCCGAATTGCTGGCTTACTGACCAAAGATCGTCTCCCATTTTTGTTCGGTAGGTACCCGAAGGGTTTTTCTTTTTCTTCTGCTTTACGAAATAAAAACTTCCCGAACGGATGCTATGATCGATCGACAGGTCATTGTATTGTATAAACTTTGAAACGTCAAGACCGGCTCGTGATGCAATAATAGATAAGGTTTCTCCATCGTGGGCTTTGATTGCTTCAACTCCATTAATGACAGTTTTGGTATTAGTATTATGATTCCCTTTTGACAAAGGAGTGGCCTTTGATGCTTTCTCAGAGCTAAGTGTCAAACTATTGAAATCTTGTAGAGTGCTGCCGCCTGGAATTACTAAAAAGTATGGTTTGTCACTCGGGATGGTCCCACGCTTTGCCCATTTATTATATTCACCCAACACATTTTCATCCACCGAAACCTCGGTAGCGATTTCGCTCAACTTCTTTTCACTTTTCGTTTCATAAAGCGATATTTTCACTTTCGGATGACCTTGGCAAGCTTCCTCGAAGGCAACCTTATGCGCCAGGTATTTCTTCACATACCAATACGTTTCTGAATTAATCTCCATGTGGCGATCGCCATTGTACTTATCACCCAATGCCCGCTCAACACCACCCGCACCCATTTGGTAGGCTTGCAATGCAAGTACCCAGTTGTTGAAGCGCCAATTGTTTTGCTTTATGTATCGAGCTGCACCGTAAGTGGCTGATACAATATTCATCCGTTCATCAATTTGATTGTCAACCCGCATACCCATTTCTTGCGCTGTGTAGTCTTTGAATTGCCAAAAGCCAACAGCATTAGAAACTGAAACGGCATCTGGAGTTAATGCACTTTCCTGTAAAGCCAAATATTTAAAATCTTCTGGAAGCTGTTCTTCTTTGAAAATCTTTTCAATGACGGGGAAATACGTTCTTGCCCTCTCGACATTCATGTCGAAATAACGCTTGTGTTTGGTGAGAGCATCAACATCCTTCTGAATCTCTCGCTTGGCATCATCACGAATGGTAAGCACCATGCCAGCAAAATGAATTTTGTGGGGCACTTCGGGAGTTTGTGCGTATGAGACAGCAACTCCAAAAAAAATGAGTGCAACTGCAAAAAATCTCATGTAAAGCAAAGTTAGGGAAATTCGGAAGCTACACAATCACCATTAGAGCGATACTTCCTGATTTCTATCATCCTTACCAAATGGTTTCCCATTAATAATTGGTATTTCTATTACCGGAAGAATTTTACCCGGAACATAGCAATTAGGTAGAATACGAATTGTGATATTATTTATTTCATTTTTCGATTTTATTTCACTCAAGGACCAAAGATCATAGGTACCGGACTGTTCATCGTATTTGTCCTTAGAAGATTTGGAATTGATTGTCATTTCTGGGGTGAAATCTGTACAGTACTTTACTAAGGATGAATCTCCGACAATTTCAATATCAAAAGAATCATTGCTACCGTAACTAAAAGTAAGAACACCCATTGAAGTTGAATCTGGATAATTTGGCGTATAGCCAATGTAAAAGCATAATGGTGAACGGGGAATAGTTCCGTAAACTATTTTATTACTACCAGCAACTATTAGTTTATTCTTATAATCAAATAGACCTATTCTATCTTCACCACCACAACATCCACGGATTACCGTCATGTAATAATCATCAAGGAATTTTATCTCATCACAATTTTCATCTATCTGCAATTCAATTTTCTCAAGTTGATCCAGCGGTCTGAGTTCGACCTTAATTCTTCTGTGCTGTGACATTGCTCCTGTCCAAGTTTCGGTGGTCGTTTGATACTTTGCTAGATAATGTCTCAATTCTTTTTGAAGTGACAAATATTCAATCTTATAGTCTACCACTATGGATTCATATCGAAAACCTGCTCCTTCTTTCTTTTCAAGAATTTTGAATGAAGCCTGACTGCTGTCTCGATACAAGCCAGCAGAGGAATCAATACTTAAATTTCGATTTATTGATTTGGAATTAGTTTTATTTCCACATTGTGAAAGAACTGATAAAAGGATAGCTGCGAGTAAAATTCTAGCCATGATGTGAAGGGGTTAATGTTTTTAAATTTAACACTTTCGAATCATCATCACCCCATCGCGCAGTGGCAGTAACAGATTTTCAACACGTGGATCGATCTGAATTTTATAATTGAAATCCAAAATAGCTTTAGTGTCCTTATCGGGATTGGGTTGCACCACTTTACCACTCCAAAGCACATTATCAGCCAGAACAACTCCACCAGAAGGAAGTTTGTCAATTACCAGATCAAAGTATGCGGAATAATTTTCTTTGTCTGCATCAATGAACACCAAATCAAAAGTCTCATTTAAAGTCGGGATGATCTTTCTTGCATCTCCTATTCGAAAATCAATTCGGCTGTCATATTCAGATTGTTTGAAATAATGACGAACGCGATTCTCAAGTTCTTCATTGATATCAATGGTGATTAATTTTCCCCCAGGTTGTAATCCTTCGGCAAGGCAAATGGCTGAGTAGCCTGTATAAGTCCCAATCTCGAGAATAGTTTTTGGTCTGATCATCTTACTGATCATGGAAAGAAACCTGCCTTGAACTTGGCCAGACAACATGCGAGACTTCAATACATGTGCATGCGTATCACGATTGATTTTTTTCAATAAATCCGATTCGTCATTGGTATGCTTCTCAACGTATCGTTGAATATCTTCTGGCAGAAATTCCATGGTTTCAAAAATTACGAATACTAGAACGAAGCACTGGCAATCAAGGATGCATTATCAATTGACTCATCTTGTCTTCATCAAACATTTCGTTGGCAAGTGCCTGCAAATCATGAGCGGATGTTTTCTTTACTCGTTCAAAAATTTCATCGAGCGAAGTGATCCTGCC
>DASYTA010000252.1:0-4145 GCA_036002745.1 Cyclobacteriaceae bacterium
AGTATAACGACCTCGTCACTTCCCAAAAAGATATGAACAAAGAGGTGGCAACCCTCAAGTCGATGAATGATCAACTCGGAAAGGAAAATCAAACCCTAATGTCGAAAGCTGCTTTATTGAGTGATGAAAACATTAAACTTAATGATCAACTACAATTTGCCATGGTATCCTCCAAGGACAACATCCTTATTGAGACAATGAACAAGAGTGGAAAGTTGAATTTGAAAGGCAAGAAGGTAAGGAAGATCGTTGCTTCCTTGAACACACATGGTGAGATGAAAAATCCAACGTTTAGAATTTTTGATCCTAATGGAGTGCAGTTGTCTGAGCTATCAGGTTCATTCGGCTTAAAGAAAATAAACGAGTCGTCTACAAATTCACCATCAGACAATTCCATGAAAATCGAATTGACCTATCTCCTATCGAAAAAAATTGGTCCTGGTTTATATAAGATTGAGATGTTAAATAAAAACAAGCACATAGGAAATTTGTTGGTTCGGTTTAGGTAAAATTAAGTGTGGGGTCCTGGTGCTGGGCCAATCCAAACGGATTGGCCCTTGTTTATCTCATGGGTGTTGCCGTTCACATCAATTTAGTTACATCGTAGTGAGCATATTTATAAATTCACTGTCAACCTAGAATCTCAAAATGAAAGTACTGGTGATCGAGGATGAAAGAGAATTAATGGATTCCATCTCCACTTATCTGAAGATGGAGGGTTATGTAGTTGAAGAAGCGAAAGACTTTCAGGAAGGCGCTGAAAAAATAAACCTCTATGAATATGACTGCATCCTCGCAGACATCGGGCTCCCCGATGGGAACGGGCTTAATTTGGTCAAAGCACTTAAAGCAAAGCAGTCGAATACCGGGGTGATGGTAATTTCCGCAAGAAATTCTTTAGAAGATAAAATCACTGGTCTTGATATTGGAGCTGACGATTATTTGACGAAGCCGTTCAACCTCTCCGAACTGAACGCACGAATAAGATCAATTCTTAGGCGAAGAAAATTTGATGGTAAAAAAGAAGTAGAGTTTCATGAGATCCGAGTCAATCCAGAAACCTTACAGGTTTTTGTTTGCGATAAGTTGATTACTCTCACTAAAAAAGAATTCGACCTGCTTATTTATTTAATCTCCAATAAAAATAAAGTTTTGACAAAGGAATCGATCGTAGAGCATCTATGGGGTGATTACATCGACTCGGCCGATTCTTTTGATTTTATCTATGCCCACATCAGTAACATGCGTAAAAAATTAGTTGAGAATGGAGCAACAGACTATTTACATACAGTTTATGGTGTTGGTTATAAATTTTCAGATCAGAGCTAACTATGAAGCTCCTTAACAAAACGAATATTTATTTTTTGGGAGTTTCATTAATTATATTTTCTATTGGTGGGGTTCTGTTCTATTTACTATTTCAAATCACAATCGATAATGGGATTAATGCAAAACTGCAAGAACGAAAGGAATACAACTTAAAACAGATTGCCCGATCTGATAGCATGATGCTATTGTTTCAGAAATACACAGATGCTATTAGTATCAAACCTATTGATAAAATCACTTCCGACAAGGAAATCGTAACTGACACTTTAATTTATGATTCTATCGATAATCAATTCGTTCAATTCCGTCAACTCTCCTTTAGCAAACAAGTTAAAGGTCGCAATTACTTTATTCAAGTTAGAAGGTCCGTTCTGGATCACACTTCGCTACTTAAAGATGTCTTTCTTCTGGAGGGCCTATTATTTCTGGCATTCATAGCATCATTAACATTGGTCAATAATCAAGTTTCGAAAAAGATATGGAAGCCTTTCCATTTCATATTGAACGCAATTCATAATTATAAGATTGATCTTGCTCAAAACCTGGCTTTTCCAAAAAGTTCTGTAGATGAATTTAATGAACTATCTATTGCGATTGAAAAGATGTCGGCCAAGATCAATAACGATTTTAAAATTCTAAAGGAATTCACCGAAAACGCATCGCATGAAATTCAAACGCCATTGGCCATCATTAAGAACAAACTTGAAATACTTTTACAATCACCAGGAATTACAAAAGATCAAATGGATTTGATCAGTTCAGCTTCGGCAGCGACCAATCGTCTATCCAAACTGAATGAAGCGCTTATTATTTTATCGAAAATTGAAAACAGGCAATTCCATGAAATAGAAAACATTTCAATTAACGAAAGTGTACAGCGGATTCTATCAAGCATGGAGGAGTTGATCAGGATAAAATCTATTTTCGTCGACAAGCAATTTCATGAAACTCTTTATATTAAAATGAATCCATTCTTAATGGAAATCTTAATCGAGAACCTGATCATCAATGCGATAAAACATAACACTTCCCCAGGTTTTATTTCAATCATTACTCGACACGATACTTTGGAGATTGTTAATTCAGGAAACCATGCGCCGGGAAATGTAGAAAGGCTGTTTCAGCGATTTGTTAAATCAAATCCAAAATCTCAATCATTAGGTCTGGGATTATCAATTGTAAAAGCAATTTGCGACACCTATTTATTCTCTGTTAAGTATCAAATAGAAAATGACTATCATCGAATCGTCATCGTTTTTCCACGTCAGGATTAGATTCACTAATAAGTGAATCTAATCCTTCCACCGATTTAAATTAAAGATTGTCTTAAGAAATCAGTCATAACTTTTCAATTAAGAAAGGAGGAGTTGGGCGTGTGGTATATACTTAGATTTTGCATTGTCATTGAATTACTTACAGGCTCTTGTCTGCCCTCCACCTTTCGCACAAACGGTGTTATTCAATGCAATATCTTAAAGGTAACTCGAGTTGGTGGTATGCAACGATATAAAAATGAACGCGTCCTGTTTGCAGTGAAAAATGATTCACTATTAATCAAGAGCTCGCACGTAAGTCTATCACTACTTAGAATGCGCCACCCAAAAAACCATTATGCAATCAAAAATTATCCATTGACCTATCAATTCATGTTTACAGACGGACGTAAGGAAGTGTATGAAGTATTATACATTCAGAACCCTGCTGGTGCAAAGCTTTATCTTTATATACTAAATATTAAACATTTCAACCCTGCTTATATGTTCACCAACGATCCTGACTTCAATCCATTATCGCAGGTAAGCCTTGGGCAGATTATTGCTCGCTAATGTTAATGTGAATTTTAGCTCGTGCCGGCTACTGAGCATTAAATTTTCTCCGGTTCGGTTGAAACTTAATTAGGTTGCCAGTTTTTTAGTCGGTATCTTTGTGAAGCATTTCAGCAGAAAATATTTTCGCACTAGCTGGCCCTCCTCTGGCATTTATTGCGGGCCTATTCTAAGCTAACCTCAAATCCTTTTAGCTGACAATTTTTAATGCATTTTTCGAGTTCTAATTTCCTTTTGTACAATGAAAAAAATTGAAGACCTATTTATTGACCACGTACTTCAAACTCCTACGTATGGATGGGCTAATAAGGACGGAAACCTGATCGCACCTACCACCAAACAATTATGGAGAGAAGCATTTTTCCGAGTCAATATTTTCAGATCAAAAAGAAATTGGATTCCTTTCATTAACTGGCTCTTGGCATTATGCCTGATACCATTCTTCTGCATTTTCATAATTTATTATATCACTTGGCCACTCGTATTAGCAACAGTGATTTATGGAATGATTGTGATGAGCACACACGGCACGATATGGTTTCACCGATATTGCACTCATCGGTCTTACACATTCAGTCATCCGTTGTGGCGCTTCATTACGCAAAACCTGGTGCTACGCACTTTTGCAGAAGAGGTATATGTGGTCTCCCATCACGTTCATCATTTGAAATCTGACCAACCTGGCGATCCATATAATTCCCATGCCGGCATCATGTACTGCATGCTTTCGGATGTCAACCATCAATCAATTGCCAAAAACCTGGATGAAGGAAACTACAAAAAGGCGAGCCACTTTCTCAGTCATACAGGTGTTTGGATAAATTCTTATGCTAAGTATTTAAAATGGGGATCCATTGCCTCTCCGTTATATGTGATTGGCCTTTGGATAATGAATTGGGCATTCTGGTACGGAGTATTTTTTTTATTGGGTGGTCATGGGTTAGCTTGTGCGCTTTTCACCGGTGCCATGTTCTGGTATGTTTTTGTACG
>DASYTA010000253.1:0-7332 GCA_036002745.1 Cyclobacteriaceae bacterium
CCATACACCTCACCTACATGACTTGGTGCAATGCCCAATCCCGTGCACGCGCCGGCTGTAACTGTATTTGAGCTTGTCACAAATGGATAACTTCCAAAATCGATATCAAGTAAAGACCCTTGAGCACCTTCAGCTAGTATGGAAGATCCTTTTTTTAATTCGTGATTAATGAAATATTCACTGTCTACAAGTTTGAATTGCTTCAAGAAAGCAACCGCGTCAAGGAAGTTTTTTTCAAGATCATTCCAATCAAAAACAACGTCATGTTTTTTTAAAATCTCGAAATGAATTTCAATTAGCTTTTTAAACCGAGCAGAAAATTCTTTTGATAAAATATCCCCTACTCTTAATCCTTGTCTTCCAATCTTATCTTGATAAGAAGGGCCAATTCCCTTTAAAGTAGAACCAATTTTATCTTCACCTTTAGCTTTTTCATAAGCCTGGTCTAATAATCGGTGCGTTGGAACAATAAGTGTAGCCTTCTTTGAAATAAAAAGATTCGATTTAACATCGAGATTATACTTCGCTAATTTTTCAATCTCAGTTTTAAAAACAATAGGGTCTAAGACTACACCATTCCCAATTATATTTTTTGTTTTTGGCCTGAAAATTCCCGAAGGAATTTGATGAAGCACATGCTTAATTCCATCAAACTCAAGTGTATGGCCGGCATTAGGGCCGCCTTGAAAACGGGCAACTACATCATATTGCGGTGCCAGCACATCTACAATTTTTCCTTTGCCCTCATCGCCCCACTGAAGCCCAAGCAAAACATCTACTTTCATTTGATTTTATTGAGATTAAAGTCCTGAGACAATTATTTTTTTGCGAAGGCTTCCTCTTCGGATTTGATCACCTGAAAGATGGAATTCAGTTTTGTGATCACCAACAACTTCTTTACGCTTTCGGATGGGTTCATAAGATAAACCTCTCCTCCCTTGTTTCTAAACTTCGTGAGGATAGTGATCAACACTCCAATACCACTACTGTTGATATAACGCAGCCCTGAAATATCAATAATACAAGTAATCGTCTGATGACTCATGGCATCATTTACTGCCGCCACTAACTGTGTGCCATTATCTTCTCCAATTAAGTCGCCACTCACACGGAGGATCAGTGTTTTATTTTTTATCTCTTGAGCAAAGTTCATACTCGTTTGTTTTCGCAATTCTCTTTTTTACAAGAAGCGTACAAAATTAAGGAATGATGCATCACATTAAAATGCAAAATTTCTTCCACTGTATTTTGAATATTCTGGATGCGAGGGTCACAAAATTCAGTAACCTTGTTGCAATCGGTGCAAATAAGATGATCATGCTGCTTGTAGCCGTACGATTTTTCGTACTGGGCAAGGTTTTTACCGAATTGATGTTTGCTTACCAAATCACACTCTACCAATAAATCCAACGTGTTGTAAACCGTAGCACGGCTCACTCGGTAATTTTTGTTTTTCATTTTAATGTAGAGGGATTCCACATCAAAATGACCACTAAGAGAGTATATCTCTTCAAGTATAGCGTACCGTTCGGAGGTTTTGCGCAACTCTTTATTCTCGAGATATGCTGTGAAAATTCGGGTGACCTCTTCGTAGAGCTTTGGATTGAGCGCCATAATACGTTACAAATATAACGATAATGCAGTGCGACTTAGTTCTACTTTACAACCTTTTGCTTCTTCATTTCCTGCGCCATTTTCACTGCCTCATAAGCATTGATTAAGCCGCCTGACAAACTTAATTCACTGAATTCAACTTCGCGTTTTCCACCTGGCTCTTTTACTTTAAGATGGTCGAACTTCCTTGCTGATCCGATTAGTACATCTTTCACCTGAACGGCGGTCAGTTCAGGGAAATAAGACATCAAAATAGCGGCAACCCCTGCGGTGGCTGGGCTTGCCATGCTTGTTCCGCTTTCATTTTTATAAGCATTACCAGGCACAGAGGAGTAAATCTGGTAGCCAGGTGCGAAAAAAGAAACTTCCTTCTTACCATAGTTTGAAAAATCAGCGACTAAATCTTCGCCAGCTCCCCACGCCGAGGCGCCCACTTCCACCCAGTTTTTGGCTTCTTTCCCGTTGAGAAAAAACCTAGTTGGAAAATTCTTTTCGACATCAGTATTATCGCCATCGTTTCCTGCTGCATGCACCAGCAGTACTCCTTTTTGCTCTGCATATTTTACTGCTTTATCAACAGCCTCTTTTTCTGGAGAAAATTTCTTGCCGAAACTCATATTTATAATCTTGGCTCCATTATTCACAGCATAAAGAATAGCATTGGCCACATCTTTATCGCGCTCATCGCCATTCGGCACAGCACGCACAACCATGATCTTCACATGATCGGCAATTCCTTTTATTCCAAGATTATTATTTCGGTTTGCTGCAATGATACCGGCTACGTGGGTTCCATGGGTTGCATCAGGACCTTTTACATCACTATTGCCATAATTTTTTTCATAAAGGTTTGAATAATTGTCACCCACAATCTGGCGTGAATCAAAATCTACGTTGTACCCATAATTTACAATCACTCCAAAATAGTCGACACCCTCTTTCAGTTCTTTCAAATAGTCATTGAGATCAGCTTCTTCGCCAGCGTTCTTATAAAGCTGCATCAGAAAGCCTTTGGCAAAAAGTAACGAAGGATC
The DNA here is from genome assembly GCA_036002745.1 of Cyclobacteriaceae bacterium. GTDB lineage: Bacteria > Bacteroidota > Bacteroidia > Cytophagales > Cyclobacteriaceae > ELB16-189. Next base: position 2,649 of record DASYTA010000253.1, read on the forward strand.
ACTCGTTTCAAATTTCTTTACATCTTCAGCTGTTAATTTATCAACCTTAGTCAAAGCCTTTAACGTGTCGATGCTTTGCTTCATGTTTTTATAAATGCCAGAATAAAATTTGTACTGCTGCTCGTTTTTATCTTTTAGCCGAAAAAATTTTTCCTTGATTTTAATATATTGATCGTATTCAGCCTTTTGTTTTTTGGAAACCTTGCTACTCTCAACGTTTTCAAATTTCTTATTCAACATGATGTATTGCCGAGTTAATTCATATGTGTCAGCATCTACATTGCCATTTTTTCCGCCAATAAAATTCCATCCATGAACGTCATCGATGTAACCATTTTTATCGTCATCAATTCCATTTCCAGCGATTTCGCCCGGGTTAGTCCAAATAATATCTTTTAAATCCTCATGATCAATGTCAATCCCAGAATCGACCACCGCCACGATGATTTCACGTGCAGGCTGATCTTTTAATAATGTAGAATAAGTTTTCTCAACACTCAACCCTTGCACAGAGTCTTGTTGTGGATCGCGAAGAAACCAATCCAATGGTACACTCGCTTTCTCAAGTTGAGCGAAAAGCGAGTTTTGAGCAAAAAAAATAATTAGCAGCGTCAGAATGCGGGAAACCATCACCATATAAAATTTTATTTTAAGCGCGCAATATAAGTTTATCGAGTCCATTTTCATCAAGTAGCAACAATTTTATCCCCTCTTGGGTGATAACAGTCGGAACGGGTACAAAACTTACATCAGCATTAATTCACAATCGAATGCCAGTCCTGGCCTGTAAAATCGGTCGTTCTTTGCAATATCATTCAACAAAATATGTGGGATATGTTTCATGTGTGCGTGCTGTCTGTTGTGCTTTTCCAATCACTCATTCTCGTACTTGCTGTGAAACTTAAAGTTGAATCTCAAACTGAGAAAGAGAACTAAAGGGTTTTTCAAAAAGTTCTTCCACAAAATTTTCAAAGCAAATCTCTCAAGCAAAAACTTTGGCTCCTTCTGTGCAGTTACGGCACATTTCTATCTCGGAACGGGAATTAAAAAGCGATTGGCGAAACTGATTATACTTTTCGCCTTTCCAGATTTCATCAAAAGAATTCTTGTTCAAATCGCCCAATACAATGTGTGCGTCTTTATCAAAACAACAAGGCACTACTTTTCCATCCCATGTTACCACACAGCTGTGCCACATCTTCCAGCATTCATCTAACAATCCATTTTTTATTGAATACTTTCCTTCTGAATTTTTTTTGTAGCGCGAATATTTTTCGTTAGCTGGGATTAGCTCTGAACCATTTTCAAAATCATAAATCTGCGCGGTTTTTAGTTTCACCTCATCCACGCCAAGTGCTTTTGCTAATTTTTTTACATCCTCAATCTGGTGTTCATTATGCTTCACCACTAAGAATTGAAAAATCACATGAGGAGTTTTTGATTTCAATTCCTTTTTCCAGCGAAGAATATTTTTTGTTCCCTCGATCACCTTATCAAGTTTTCCACCAATTCTATAAGATTGATAAGTCTCCTGCGTTGTTCCATCCAGAGAAATAATCAAACGATCTAAACCTGATTTTACTGTTTCCTTAGCGGCTTCATCAGAGAGATAGTGAGCGTTTGTAGATGTCGCTGTGTAAATATTTTTTGTGGATACCAACTTAATCATCTCCAATAAGTGCGGATGCAAATAAGGTTCACCTTGAAAATAAAAAATCAGGTAGGAAAGTGAAGGAGCAAGTTGAGTGATTACTGATTCAAACAATTCTTTTTTCATCATACCGGTTGGGCGTGTGAATGAACGGAGACCACTGGGGCATTCCGGGCATCTTAAGTTGCATGATGTTGTTGGCTCAATTGAAATACTCACTGGCATTCCATGATGAACTACATTACTTGATAATTTTGAGGTTTGAAAACTGGTATATGTTCGAGCCATGTTGAACAAACGCGTGGGTGTTTGTTTGCCAGCGAAATTGAGGCCGTCAGAGAATTTTGTACTCATCTGTTTCAAAATTACTTTTTCAAAAACGATTTGTTTTATCTTCGGGCTAAATATTTCCGAATTGCATGAAAAATTTGCCGGCTGCCTTGGTTGTCTTTTTGCTTTCTAATTTAAACGGTTTCTCTCAAAAGCAGATTCTTTCGGAGAATGCAAAAATATCGGTAATCACGATGGGGCCTTCACAAGAGGAGTTGTATTCAGCGTTCGGTCACAGCGGCATTCGCGTTTACGATTCTCTTCTTCAAATAGACGTATTTTTTAATTATGGCGTTTTCGATTTCGATCAGCCGCACTTCTATTTGAATTTCGCGCGCGGGTATCTCTACTATATGGTCGATGCTTATGCATATTCTGCTTATCTCGACTACTATGTCGAGCACCATCGCTTTGTTCATGAGCAGGTTCTGAATTTAACTACAGATCAAAAGCAGAAGATATTCGATTATCTCTTGTGGAACATTCAACCAGAAAACAAAACCTACACTTACGATTATTTTTATAATAACTGTTCAACAAAAATTCGCGATGTAGTAGAAAGCGCTTTGAACGATCAGATTAAATTTGACAGCACTTACATTAAAACAAATTATACAATTCGCAATCTCACCGATCTTTATTTAGGTCAGCAACCTTGGGGAGATTTAGGAATTGACATTTGTCTTGGCTTGCCAATGGACAAAAAAGCAAGTCCTTATGAGTACATGTTCTTGCCTGATTACATTGAATCATCGTTCGATCATGCTTCTAATGTTTCGCTTTCACAACCACTAGTGAAAGAAAAAATCATTACTTATGAACCGGCACCTGAGAAAGCTCCTTTCCATTGGTATCATCCATGGATTGTGTTCGGGATATTTTTTGCTTTTGCTTCTTTTCTCACCTGGCGCGATTGGCAAAAGAAAAAATTATCGAAGTGGTTTGATGTGATTTTATTTCTAACAATTGGCCTAATCGGAATTTTATTATTCTTACTCTGGACGATGACCGATCACAAAGCCGCCGCAAATAACTTCAATTTGTTATGGGCTTTGCCTACACACATAGTTGCAGCTATCGCACTTCTGAAAAAGGAAAGACCGAAATGGTTGAGAAAATATTTTTTAGTGACAACAGTTTTGACTGCGCTTTTGCTTGGCTCCTGGTACCTGCTGCCACAGATGCTTAATGTGTTTTTGATTCCAGTGGTAGGTGTGATTTTATTGAGAGGATTGGTCAATACATCAGCAAAAATCAGCAGCTAAACATGAATTGGCCTATTCGCCGTCGCCGCTAAGCACGCTTCTTTCACCGCCTCCATATACGTTGGGTGAGCGTGACTCATACGCGAAACATCTTCGGCTGATGCACGATACTCCATTGCCACAACACCAGAGGCAATCATATCGGCAGCGCGTGCACCGATGATATGGACGCCAAGAATTTCATCAGTTCCTTTATCGGCAAGAATTTTTACCAAGCCATCTACATCCATGGAAGCACGGGCACGTCCCAATGCTTTGTATGGAAAATTTCCAATTTTGTACGCACGACCTTGTTCTTTCAATTGCTCTTCGGTGTAACCGACACTTGCCACTTCTGGCCATGTGTATACTACTCCAGGAATCAATAAATAATTTACGTGTGGTTTTTGACCGGCTAATCGCTCAGCGACATAGACACCTTCTTCTTCCGCTTTGTGCGCCAGCATAGCGCCACGGATTACATCACCGATCGCATAAATATTATCAACTTTTGTTTTCAAGTGATCATCAACTGGTATCTGACCTTTCACCGTTTCGAGTCCAACTTTATCTAAACCCAATCCATCGGTATAAGGCCTTCTACCTACACTTACCAAACAATAATCTCCTTTCAATTCAATCGCAGCACCTCCATTCTTTGGCTCGGCTTTCAAGACAACTTCTTTCCCTTTATTTTCCAGTGCAGTCACTTTGTGGCCGAGATAAAATTCCATTCCCAACTTCTTCGTTGACTTTAACAACTCTTTGCCCATGGTTCCATCCATTGTAGGAATGAGACTGTCTAAAAATTCTACCACAGAGACTTTTGACCCAATACGTGCATATACCGAACCTAGCTCCATTCCAATCACACCTCCGCCAACGATGATCAAATGCTTAGGCACTTCTTTCAATTCAAGCGCTTCTGTACTTGAAATAATTCTCTTTTTATCGAACGGAGCAAATGGCAAGGCTGTCGGCTTTGAACCCGTAGCGATAATGACATTATCAGTTGTTATTGTTGACTCTTTGCCATCCTTGGCTGTGACTTTAATTGTATTCTTATCGACGAATGATCCAACTCCTTTTAATACATCGATTTTATTTTTCTTCATCAGGAAAGCAATGCCATCCACGTTTTGTTTTACAACATCAGATTTGCGGGCAATCATCTGCGTTATATTCACCTTAGGCTCAGAAATATCAATGCCATGCTCTTTGAAAGTGTGAGCTGCGTTATGAAAATGTTCCGTTGAGTCGAGCATCGCTTTGGAAGGAATACATCCTACATTAAGACATGTGCCGCCAAGGGTATCATATTTTTCTACGATAGCCGTTTTGAAACCTAACTGTGCACAGCGAATAGCAGCAACATAGCCACCAGGTCCAGAGCCAATAACCGTTACATTGTATTGCATATAGATCGATTTGTCGATGTGCAAATTAACAAATGTGTAGA
>DASYTA010000254.1:0-3265 GCA_036002745.1 Cyclobacteriaceae bacterium
CCCATCGTGAACTATTTTCTTGAGAACTTCAGCGAAGCGGTTCACATGCGAGAGATTCGCTTCTTTGGTATGGAACACATAACTATGATGACCATTTCTATCATCCTGCTTACGATAGGATCGATCAAAGTAAAAAAGAAATCAACGGATCAGGAGAAATTCAAAACGATGTTAATTTGGTATTCGATTGTGCTGGCGATTATTTTCCTTTCGATACCATGGAAATTTTCGCCCTTCACAGCACGTCCTTACTTCAGGTTCTTCTAAGTTACTTCGAATTCTTTCTTACGAACAAGAAGATCACGGCAATCAAGGAAAGCACACTACTCAGTCCAAAACAAATAATGAAGTTCTCGTGCGAGTTGCCATAAACTAATCCTGAAATGAGTGCGCCGAGTCCGATGCCCATTTCCATGGAAATATAAAGTGAAGCAATTCCTCTTCCGCGATGCTCGTCACTACTTAAATCGGTTGCCCACGCGAGCAATGTCGGTGATGTTGACCCTTGCGCCAATCCATAAAGACTCACACCGATCATCAACACTAAACTTGTCTCTGCCATTCCGATCACGATCATCGCAATCACAATTAATGCGACAGTCACCTTAAGCACAGGCACACGACCGTAAATGTCGGATGCTTTACCTGCGATCAATCGAACGAGTAAAGAAGCAACCGTGAGACAAGCAAACAAGAGACCTTTGTTATTAATCCCAACATGCTGACCAAAATCAGGAAGCAATGTATAAACTGCTCCATAAGCAAATGTCGCGAGTACCATTACAAAACAGGGTGCGATCACGAGTGGCTCAAACAAATCTTCCTTTCGAATCTTAAAAAGTGCAAGAGAAACTTCGTGGCGTTCCTTTAAAGTTTCTTTCAAATTGAGCGTGATAACGATCGCAATGAATGCGAAGAAAGAAGAAAGGTAAAACATCCAGTCAAGCCCAAATTGATTCGCCACTGCTCCACCAATCGCGGGGCCACTTGCCATGCCTATCGCACCTGCCGTGCCGATAAAACCCATTGCCTCCCCTCTTCGGTCGGCGGGAATGACGTCAGATACATATGCTGAAACTCCTGTTGGTGAAAAGCCGGTAGAAAATCCGTGAAAGAATCTCAAAAGAAAAAATCCGAACAGCGAGGTGAGCCATGGATAAAACAAACTACAGATCAAACAAACCACTCCACCAAAAATGATTACCGGTTTTCGCCCCAATCTGTCAGCGAGTTTGCCGCTGAACGGACGCGAGAGCATGGCGGTGACCGTGAATAAAGAAATGATTAATCCTTTGTAGTCTGCTCCACCCAGTTTTGTTAGAAACTCTGGAAGTTCGGGAATGATCATGTTGAAGCTGGCAAAGAACAATGTCGCGCTGACACAGAGCAACCAGAACTGAGAGCTATAAATTCGTTGTTTCTTCTCCATTAATAAATAAAAAACCCTCCCCCGCACGAGGCAAGGAAGGGAAAATAATAAGATTGAACACTGTTATGCTAAGGCGTTAACACGCTTAGTTAGGCGGCTTTTCTGATTAGCAGCTTTTTTCCAGTGGATGATATTCTTCTTGGCCAGTTTATCCAACATCGCAACCACTTCGTTCAACAAAGCTTTCGCATCGTCTTTTTTGGTTGTTTCCATCAATTTTTTCACCTGGGTGCGAGTAGTTTTGTGCTGATAGCGATTGCGCACGCGCTTGGTTTCGTTGGCACGGATACGTTTTTCTGCTGATTTGTGATTTGCCATAATGTTTTTCTAAAAAGGACTGCAAATGTAACAGATTAAGAGAAGTAAGCCAAAGGGAATTCAGAAAAACACATCATTTCTCCTGAATTTCTCCCTCAAAAAGGAGCCAGGTATTCGGATCCAGTGCAATTTGAGCGGGTTTTGAAGGAAGCTCGAATTTGAAAGACTGAGTTTTCTTAGTGATAAGGAAGCTTTTCACCTCTTGCGATGGCTTCAAACCAATCCCAATTTCCAAAGGGAATTCAAATAATGCACCGTTTTGATCCTGATTTACCTCAATTGACAACGTTTTGGAAGCCTGATCATAATGCCAGCTTCCACTGATTTTCGGGTGGCCTCCTTTATATATCCACTGATTAAAAAAAGCCGATAAATTCTTTCCTGAGGCTTCCTCCATGACGCGAACAAAATCGCTGGTCAAGGCATTGCTATTTCTATATAAGGAATAATATTGACGGATTCCCTTCCAAAAATTAAGATCACCCACTTCATGGCGAAGCATGTGCAATACCCAACTTCCTTTTTGATAAGAATTGGTTGAGAGAAGTTTTCCAAGCTCACGAATCGTTGTATCTAGAACTGGGGCAGGATTCTTATTAAAGAATTTGACTACTTGCTCACGATCACTCATTTCTTCCTTGGCCATCCAATCATAGCCATAGGCATTTTCTAAATACAAATTCGCGAAATAAGTGGCGAAGCCTTCGCTGAGCCACACGTGATGCCAATCTTTTTCCGTAGCCGAATTGCCAAACCATTGATGGGCGACTTCATGCGCAATCAAAGGTTCATGCTCCCCTTTTCCAGTCACTGAATTTTCAAAATAGAAAATCGTATTGGCGTTTTCCAATCCACCCCAGCGCGTTTTTGATTGTACGTTAGCTAATTTCTTATAAGAGTATGGACCAATGTGCGTATGAAAAAAGTCCAGCACTTTCAATGCGACTGCATAATCATAAAATCCTTCGGTTTTATTTTGTGGATAAACCCAGCTTTCAACAGGAATGTTGTCAACTTTCCCAACTACTTCTGTAGCAAAGCGCGCGATACCAACTACCATCACCTTTACGGGAATAGGAACTTCTTCATGCCAACGCGTCAACTTTCTTTTTTCGTTGATGTAGCTCTCTTCAACTTTAACACCATTCGCTACAACCGAGTAGTGAAGCGGAGCAGAAATAGAAAAATCAACGGATGATTTATCAAACGGATGATCTACTACCGGAAGCCAATGGTGAGCCCGATCAGGCCAATTGTCGCCAAAGAAACCTCGATCACCAAACTTATTTTTACCAATGATCAAACCATCCTGTGGCTCGCCTCTATATTTAATTTTGAAAATCCACGTTTCATTTTCCTTAGGTAAGGATGATAAATTTATTTTGAGTTTATCTTTCGCGTGCGTGTAGTTAAGCTTAGCTCCATTTAGTGTCACTTCAATTGTCTCCATTCCCTTACTGGAATTCTTATTCGTAAGATCAAGTTCAAAAGATGAAATTCTTTTTTTGAACGTGACGC
>DASYTA010000255.1:0-3668 GCA_036002745.1 Cyclobacteriaceae bacterium
ATCATGCGATACATTCGATTTGTAATGCATCACTAAAAAATCCCAAAACGAGATATCACTTACCTTTTGTTTGTGCTCGCTAAAGTGTTCAAACAAAATTGGTAAACGCAACATCTCGTGAAACTCTGTGTTCGAGTTGATGTACAAAACCAAAAACGATATGGCGAATAAGCGATTCACGATTTTATGCTACAAGGCAAAGTTAAGCAAAATGTTCAAGATGAGGGTTGGTCTTCAAAACAGGCTTAAGTTTCCACCTTTTCTGAACTTAGTTAAATCATAAGGAGGCATTTCTCTTCCTGAAAAATATTTCTTCTTTGAAGTTCTAAACAGTTGATGAATGGCATCGGCGATGTTTCCTTCTCCTCGCATTCGTCTGCCAAATTGAGAATCATTCACATTTCCTCCATGCATGGAGCAGATTTGATTCCATACTTTTTCAAACCGATCCGGAAAATTTTTTCGCAACCAGTCTTCGAAAATTTTTCCAATTGAGCCATTGAGGCGAACGATTGTCATACCCGCTGTGAGCGCTCCGTGATCGGCAGCAGCTTTTAATATCTGAGGGATTTCATGATGGTTAAGACCAGGAATAAGAGGAGCGTTCATTATGCCGACTGGAATATTGGCTTTCGATAACTCTTCAACAGTCTTTAATCTCTTGATAGAACTTGCCGTTCTTGGTTCCATGACTCTTCGCAAATCTTCATTTAGTGAAGTAATTGAAATCATCACATGCACCAATCTATCGGAAGCAAGATCTTGCAGTATATCAATGTCGCGTGTGATAAGACTATTCTTGCTGATCAAACCAACAGGATGGCGGTAGCGTGCCAGCACTTGAAGTATTTGCCTTGTGATTTGAAGCTTTCTTTCCAAAGGCTGATAACAGTCGGTGTTTCCGCTAAGCATGATAGGAGAGGCGTTCCAATTTTTACTTAACAGTTGCTGTTCTAAAATCTGCGGTGCATTTTTCTTTACGATGATTTTACTTTCGAAATCAAGTCCGGCACTAAAGCCATAATATTCATGCGTGTTCCTGGCGTAACAATAAATGCAACCATGCTCACAGCCTTGATAAGGATTCATAGAGTAACCCATTCCTAAATCAGGACTATCAACCTTGTTTACAATCTTTTTCGGACTTTCGTAAAAAATTTGAGTGTGCGGATTTTCAAGCAAAGGCTCGTCAAGACCTTCGATATGATCAGTTACATATTGACCCTGCAAAAATTTATTGCCGGTTTTTATCTGTGCGCCCCGCCCTTTGAAATACGAATCATCCACATACAATATTACTAAATTATTTAGTAATGCTAAAATACTTTGATGCGCCAATTATCGAAATCGAGTCAGATTTAACAGTAAATGCTGGAGTAAAGATTTTAGTCAAACGGGAAGATTTTAACCACCCGATAGTTTCTGGTAATAAATGGTGGAAGCTCAAATACAATTTGGAAGAAGCTGAAAAATTAGAAAATCGAACGCTGCTCACTTTTGGCGGAGCTTATTCTAATCATATTTATGCTAGCGCAGGAGCGGCGAAAGAATTAAATCTTAAGAGCATAGGTGTTATTAGAGGGGAAGAAGTTTTGCCTTTGAATTCTACACTCGCCTTCGCGAAAGATCGTGGAATGAAATTGCATTTTGTTTCTCGCGAAGATTACAGAAAGAAATCTCAAGAGTATTTTATTCAAAATTTAAAAGAACAGTTTGGTGATTTTTATTTAATACCGGAAGGCGGATCCAACTCGCTTGCAGTTAAAGGGTGTGCCGAATTTGCTAGAGAAAAACTTTCGTTAATCGATTTTGATTATCTGTGTTTGCCAGTTGGCACTGGAGGAACTATGGCGGGGATTATTGCAGGTTTAGAAGGTAAGAAAAGTGTTTTAGGATTTTCAGTTTTGAAGAATGGAGATTTTTTAAATGAAGAAGTAAGAAGATTGCTTCAAGAATATTCAGAAAAAGATTATTTGAACTGGAGCATTCAAACAGATTATCATTTTGGTGGCTACGCTAAGAAAACTTCCGAACTTGAAAAATTCATCCTGCAGATGAAACATGAATACGATCTTAATCTTGATCCAATCTATACCGGTAAAATGGTAGCTGGAGTATTTGATCTTATTAAAAAAAATTATTTTCCTCGAGGGTCAACCATTTTGCTTTTGCATACTGGAGGATTGCAATCAATTTGACGGAACAAATCAAATACCTTCCGAGACAAAAACGCGTTTCACTCGCTCACTCGTGCTAGTCAATATCTCGTAAGGAATTGTGTCAATGCTTGCAGCAACATCCTTTATAGGCAATCCTTCTCCGAAAATAATTACTTCATCTCCTTCGCTTGCGTTGATTCCCGTTATGTTTATCATGGTCATATCCATGTTCACGTTGCCGATAATTGAAGCTTTTTTTCCGTTAACTAAAACCACGCCTTTACCGTTGCTAAAGCTTCTGCTAAATCCATCGGCATAACCAATGGCAATCGTTGCGGTAGTCATGTCTTGCTTAGCGACACCTCTTCTTCCGTAGCCAATAGTTTCTCCAGATTTAATTTTTTTGATTTGAGAAATTACCGTTTTCAAAGTAGCGGCCATTTCAAGTCCATGGAAATTCTCTTCTGTTGGGTCAACGCCATAAAGACCAATCCCTAACCTAACCATATCCATTTGAAAATCTGGAAATCTCAATATGCCTGCTGAGTTGATAATATGACGAAGTGGTCGAATTTTCAACTCTTCAGAAAGCCTTTGATAAAATTTTTGATATCGATTAAGTTGTTCAAGCGAAAAGTCGTCATGAATCTTTTCGTCTGACCCGGCTAAATGAGAGAACACAGATCTAACCTGAATATCAGGATAGCTTTTCAATGTACTTATTAATTCATCCAGATCATTTTCTTCAAGTCCTAGACGATGCAAACCCGTTTCAGCTTCTACATGAATTGTGGCTCTTCGATTGCCTAAGAATTTTATAAAGGCACGAAGTGTTTTCAAATTATAAATGACGGGCTCGAGATTCTGCAAAACTATTGTGGCAAAACCCTCTTCTGTGGGGTTCATCACCATTATTGGTAACGTGATGTTCTTTTTTCTTAACTCCACTCCTTCATCTGCGTACGCAACACCCAAGTAATCCACGCGATGATATTGCAATAGATTGGCCACCTCTTCACTTCCGCTGCCATAAGCAAAGGCTTTAACCATAGCCATCACTTTTACACCCGGCTTTAGTTTGGACTTAAAAAAATTCAGGTTGTGAACCAATTTTCCCATGTCAATTACCATCACGGTGCCGTGAACTTTGCGTTGAAGCCGATGAACGATTTTTTCAAATTGAAAAACGCGCGCGCCTTTTACCAAAATCAACTTATTGAACAGCGAAGCAAAATCAAATCGATTAAGAAATTCCTCAGTGCTCAAGTAAAATGTGCAATACGGAATAGCTGAAAAAAATTTCTGTTGAGATTTTAAAATGGGTCCAATGGCGATGAGTTCATGAATTTGCTTTTTCACAAGCATTGAAGAAATGGTTTGCGCAAGTCCATCGTCTGCCAATCCGGATTGAAGAATATCGGAAAGGATTACAACTTTCTTTTTTTGAAGGCTTGCTAAAAAATCAAGACTGATCTGAAGTCCGGCTAGATCATTATTGTATGTATCATC
>DASYTA010000256.1:0-3531 GCA_036002745.1 Cyclobacteriaceae bacterium
GCAGCTTATCAAAAGAGTGATAACAATGAATTATATGTAGTTGTTTAAACTACATTGGAGAATACATTTACTCAACAAGATTATTTCGAAGAGCGTAGCTGGTAATCTCCACATTTGATTTTAGTTGGAGCTTCTCCAATACGCGGGCGCGATAAGTAGCCACTGTTGCCGGGCTGATGGAAAGCTCGGAGGCAATCTCCTTTATTTTTTTTCCTGACGCGATCATGCGCAAGATCTGAAATTCTCTATCTGACAATCGCTCATGCGGAAGTTTGTTACTCTCCAGTTCATATGAGTTAGCTAATTGTTCTGCCACAATGGGTGTGATGTATTTACCTCCATTGTACACCTGACGTATTGCCCTCACTAATTCATCGGCTGCCGATTCTTTTGAGACGTAACCCAAAGCACCTGCTTTAATCGCTCGCACCGAAAATCTTTCCTCGGGGTGCATGCTAAGTACTAATGTTTTTATTTCAGGGTTAGTTTGTTTCAATTCTTTTACAATCTCCAATCCATTTTTTCCCGGCATGGAGATGTCCATCAATATAATGTCTGGAAAAACTGTCTTCAGGCAATTGAGCAATTGCGGATAACCATCGGCTTCAGCCAACACTTCAATATCGCTCTCTTCCTTAAGGATTTTTATCAACCCGGAACGTACCATCGAGTGATCGTCAACGACTAATGTTCTAATCATAATTTTATGGGTTGTTGTTTGTTGGGATCATGATGGAAACTTTGGTGCCTCCGCCTTTTGCCTTACCAATAAAAAATTGTCCTTGCAGAAGCTGTACTCTCTCTCTTAGGCCAATGATGCCCAATGACTTTGAGCTTCGTATTTTTTCTTCTTCAATCCCTTTGCCATTATCTAATATTTCTAAAAACAAAACATTGTCTCTGAAATCAAGATCAATCTGAACACGATCAGCGAATGCATGGCGTGCTACATTCGTGAGTCCTTCTTGCACAATTCTAAACAAGGCAATTGATAATTCTTTTGTCAAGTCAGGTAATTCATTAGGCAAATGGAGTTGGCATATTATCTTGTTACGTTTCTCAAACTCCAATGTTTGCCATTGGATCGCTTCAAATATTCCAAGATCGTCCAGAGCTTCGGGCCGCAACCCTGCAGAAATCTGTTTTGCTGATGTCGCTATCTTATCGACCGTTTTACTGATGGAAGTAAATTCGTCGTTGATCATCTGTTCACTCACATTTTTACCAGTTGTCAACCTCTTCCGTAACATGGCAATATCTATCTTCAATGCGGTAAGCACCTGACCGAGTTCATCGTGAAGATCTCGCGCTATATTCATTCTTTCCTCTTCGATCGATATCTGATGCCGGTTTACAAGTAAGCGCAATTCCTCGTGTGATTTTTTCAGCTCTAATGCAAAGCGATTCTTTTCTTCCTCAATTTCTTTCTTGCGAATAGCATTGATGATAGCCGCTGGCAATCTTTTGAAACTGGATTTTAAAATGAAATCATCTATTCCTTCTTTGAGACACTCCAGCGCCAGTTCTTCACTGAGCACTCCAGTCACCAGAATAAAAGGCACATTCAATTTTTTCTCTTTCAACATGCGAAATGCCTGCACTCCGTTGAACATAGTAAGCGAATAATCCGCCAGAATAATATCCGGACAAAAGTCATCTACTTCCTTGAGGAACTCACTCTTCTTGTCAATTCTCCTGGACATAAATCTCATTCCAGCTTCCGTCAACTCGTTTTCGATCAACTCGACATCATCAGGATTATCTTCTAGAAAAAGAATCTGATAGACGAACTGATCTTTCTCGTTTACCTCTTCAACCAACTGATCACTCATTTTTCCGTTCATATTTTAAACAGGTTTCTCATTCACAAGACTCCAATAAAATGCCAGCGAACTTATAGTTTTCACATAATTATCAAACCCTACCGGCTTCACTACATAACTGTTCACTCCTAGCTTATACGCTTCAGCGATATCTCTTTTCTCGCGCGAAGAAGTAAGGATCACAACGGGCAGCGTTCGGGTACGTTCGTCCTCTCTGATTTTGCGTAAAACTTCCAGGCCGTCAAGCCTTGGTAATTTCAAATCCAGCAATACCAGTTTAAGTTCGTTTTGAACTTTCTGTTTATCGTACGTTTTTTTGGCGAAAATAAAATTCAACGCCTCCACTCCATCCTTCAGGTGAAGGAGATGAAGTGACTTATTTCCTTCGGTAAGTGCATGGGTTGTTAGTTCAGTATCGTCAGGATTATCTTCCACAAGGAGTACATCAATCAGTTCGTCTTTTTCCATCTAGAAAGGTTTAAGTGAAAAATAAAATGTAGCGCCTTGGCCCTCCTTACCTTCAGCCCACACGCGGCCTCCATGTCTTATAATAATTCTCTTTACAATCGCCAACCCCACACCCGTGCCTTGATATTCTTGCGGATCGTGAAGACGCTGAAACACACCGAATAACTTATTGGAATACTCCATATCAAACCCGACTCCGTTATCTTTAACATAGTATTGCACTTCACCATCTACTGTTTTGCAGCCGATTTCAATCAGTGGTTTTTCTGTCTTGTTGGAGTATTTGAACGCATTAGAAATCAGATTCACTAAGACTTGTTTGATCAAAGCAATATCACCTCGTGCTTTTGCAAGTGGATTCACCGTCACGGTTGATTTTCCTTTCATCTCGTTCAGTTCATCCACCACCGTATGAACAAGCTCGTCCATATTAATAGTGGTGATCTGGATATCCTTCATTCCAATCCTGGAGAGTGTCAACAATTCATCGATCAGGCTACCCATTTTATTTACATTCCTTCGAACATTCCCTAACAGGCGCTGCCCTTCACCATCTACCTTTTCAAAATATTTAGAAAGGAAGATGGCAATGAACCCGTCAATCCCTCGAAGTGGTGCACGTAAGTCGTGTGAAACAGAATAAGAAAACGATTCAAGTTCGATGATGCGTTGCTCCAATTCTTCGTTCAGACTTTTGATTCTCACTTCTTGTTTTCGTTGAGCAGTAATGTCGCGGGCTGAAGCAAATGCACCTAATACTTTTTCTTTCTCATCACGATACACGGAAGCATTATATAACACATCGCGAAGATTGTGACGAATGGTGAGAGGAGAATCGGCCACGAATCCCTTCGCAAATATTTGCTGATAACCTTCGCGTGCTTTTTCAGGTTCTGTAAAATAATCCGAGAAGTCAGTGCCTATGAGTTTTTCCCTGTCCACGCCAGTAGCTTTTACCAACGCCTCATTAACGTCAGTAATCTTTCCTTCAGGGCTGATCGCCACCATCGGGTCCAAACTCGCTTCAATCAAACTTCGAGTGTATACTTGTTGCTTTTTAATTTCTTCTTCGGCTTGCTTTCTGTCGGTGATATCACGCGCAGAAGCAAACGCGCCAAGCACTTTCCCTTTTTCGTCGCGATACACAGAAGCATTGTACAAAACGTCTCGTTTATTGTGACGAATCCGTAGCGGCAAGTCAGCAACAAAACCATCGGCAAATACTTTTTGATAACCTTCA
>DASYTA010000257.1:0-4027 GCA_036002745.1 Cyclobacteriaceae bacterium
CATAACTTTATTGCTTCAGGAAATGATGCGTTTATTGCAGCGGTTGACTTACCGTTTGGTATTCTTAACTCTGTATTTGTGAATGAGTGTGACCGTGAAATTGTTCTCGATGAAAGAGACACACTATCATCCACGTTTAATTTTTATAACGAAGCACTCAAGACTGAGAAGGGATATACTTATGCCTATCGCTTTGGCAAGGTTGACTTTCCCTATTACTGGAATGTGCTGAATCCGGAGATTTTGTGCGACACTGTAAAATCACTCATACCCATCGGCTACGCTAATTCTAACAAAGTCAATTTTTTTAGAATCCCTTACGGCAAAGGCAATCTTTATATTCACACCAACCCATTGGCTTTTACCAATTACTTCTTGGTAAAATCGGACAAATTGGAATACGCCTCCAGTGTTTTTTCGCATCTGCATGGTGAATCTATAATTTGGGATGAATTCAGTAAGTCAGAGCTTACTCCCAATAATGCACCCAAGGTCAACCCTATGTCTTACATTCTGCAACAAGACAGTTTAAAATATGCATGGTGGTTGATGTTGTTTGCAGCATTGTTGTACACCTTGTTCACGGCGAAAAGAAAACAACAAGTGATTCCGGTGCTAGAAGGAAAAGCAAATACTTCGCTTGAGTTTGTTAATACAATTGCAGCGCTTCATTTTCAAAATGGCAATCATCGCGATATCGCTAAAAAGAGAATGAAATATTTTTTCTATTTAATTAAAGCAAAATATGGATTGCATATTCAGAGCCTGACTGAAACTTACATTCAACGACTCAGCGAAAAGTCAAAAGTAGAATTGGATATTCTTAAGTCGATCGAACAAGAATTCGATCGAGTCGACAAGCATCGTTATTATGATGAAAGCATGTTAGTAGATCTTCAAATTGCCTTAGAAAAATTTTATAAACACAGTAAATAACTATACCCTACAAATCATGGAAGACCAACAACCTAAATTCACAAGCACACTTCAGCCGGAAATTGATCGACTGAATAAGCGTGTAATGCAAATTAAACAAGAGATTGGTAAAGTGATTGTTGGGCAAGAGACGATAGTTGACCTTTTGTTAGCCGGAATATTTACGGGAGGACATATATTATTGGAAGGCGTACCCGGCATTGCAAAAACTCTTACGGCAAAATTAGTGGCGCGCACACTGTCAATTAATTTTTCCAGAATTCAATTTACACCGGACTTAATGCCTACTGACGTAACGGGCACTTCAGTGTTTAATGTAAAGACGTCCGAATTTAGTTTTAGCAAAGGCCCCATATTTGCAAACATTGTTTTGATCGATGAGATCAATCGAGCGCCGGCTAAAACTCAGTCCTCGCTTTTCGAAGTGATGGAGGAAAAGCAAATTACAATGGATGGAAATACATATCCGATGGACTTTCCGTTTCTTGTAATCGCCACGCAAAACCCCATTGAGCAGGAGGGAACATATCGGTTGCCTGAAGCCCAACTCGATCGCTTCTTGTTCCGCCTTAAACTAGGCTATCCAACGTTAGAGCAAGAAATAGAAATACTTAAAAAATTTAGAAACGACTTGGGCTCTAAAATTTTAGATAGCGTTCAGCCGGTTATCTCAAGGCAGGATTTAAAAGAATGCCAGGAGTTGATTGAAAAAATTCACATTGAAGATGAAATTCTTAACTATATCGCGAAGCTGATTGATGGCACGCGTAACAATGGTGATCTTGTTTTGGGTGCGTCTCCCAGAGCATCTCTTTCTATCATGAGAGCGGCAAAGGCAATTGCGGTGATGAGTGGCCGCGACTTTGTTACACCTGACGATGTTCGATATGTTGCCCATCCTGTATTAAATCATAGAATCATACTTACCGCTGAACGTGAGATGGAGGGCATAGAAGCAGAAGACATCATTAAGGAAATCGCTGAACGCCTCGAGATACCTCGTTAATGAAAGCCGCTAAGAATCTTTTTCTCACAGGTCGGTTTTTTTATGGCATGTCATTGTTGATTATTGCCATGATTCTCTCATACCCTTTCCCATTTTTATTATCCGTTGCCAAAGCAGGATGTATTTTATACGGGCTCGTTGTGGCCATTGATATTTTATTTCTTTTTAATAGAAACATTGTTGTCGAGGTAAAACGAAAGACGACTTCGGTTCTTTCGCTGGGCGATCACAATACAATCACGCTCTCTCTGTTAAACAAGTCGAATATGAAATTCGATGCAGAATTAATTGATGAGCTGCCGGAGCAATTACAAATTAGAGACTTCCTTTTTAGGATTCAGTTACTTCCTAATGTTTTAAATGAACAAGTCTACACCGTTCGACCATTAACAAGAGGTGACTATACTTTTGGCAATACACATCTGTTTATTAAATCTGCCATCGGTTTGATCAGCAGAAGAATAACAAGTGAACAACAACTCACTTTACCCGTGTATCCGTCCATCATTCAAATGAAAAAGTATGAGATCAAAACATTCGCTCGCACGGCTACCGAATACGGTGTAAAAAAAGTAAGACGCATTGGGCATAGTTATGAGTTTGAGCAAATTAAACAATACTTACCCGGCGACGATTACCGAAGCATTAATTGGAAAGCCACCAGTAGAAGGGGGCACCTCATGGTTAATCAATATGAAGATGAAAAATCGCAGCAAGTTTACTGCCTCATCGACAAGAGCCGCATCATGCACATGCCATTTCATGGCTTAAGCTTGTTTGACTATGCTGTGAATGCCTCGCTGGTTATTTCAAATATTGTTTTGGGCAAGCAGGATAAAGCTGGCCTTATTACTTTTGCCGACACGCCGAAAGCTTTGGTAAAGGCAGAGCGCAGCAGGCTGCAACTGAAAAAAATAATTGAATCGTTGTATGCAGAAAAGGAAGGCGTAGTGGAGGCGAATTATGAAAGCTTGTATATGGCGGTGCGAAAATTTGTGAGCGGTAGATGTTTATTATTTTTATATACAAATTTTGAAAGTACCTACGCGTTGCATCGTGTGCTGCCCCAATTACGAAAACTGAATGATCAACATTTACTGGTAGTTATCTTCTTTGAGAATACAGAGATTACCAATAATACTTCCACCAGTGTGGACACGGTAGAGGATATTTACATGCAAGCCACCGCCGAAAATTATACCCTCACTAAGATTCAACTTGCCCAAGAGCTCAAGCAATTTGGAATATTGAGTATTCTAACCAAACCAGAACATCTCACAGTTTCAACGATCAACAAATACCTGGAATTGAAGTCTCGTGGAATGATTTGAAATGGCTTCAGGGTTGAATGCGAGAAGTCACATTCTAGTTGGACTGATCAATCACAAAAGTTCCACCTATCCTGTCGTGCAATGATCTTTTTTGGTCATCGGCAGCAAGCATAATTGCGTCGATGATGGTAATTGACCCGCTTGCGTAGTTGAAGTACTGCAACAACGGAAATTGTTGAGAAAAACTTGTAAACTCTCCCCACCCTGATACCGATTCGAAATCAGCATTGTTATAAATGCTGATCGTAATCAAAAGCGATATTAATTGTGGAACGATATGAAAAACATTGCGAAATAAAATTTCCGAGAGATTGGCCCTTTCAAAATTCTTGTTGGTTACGGTAAGCTTCAGTGCCATTTTTCCCCAGGTGGCACCATACATTAATTCCATATATGGCTTGTAACCTATACCTACAAGAGAAATTAACACCAGCAATGCTGTACTCTTCCAGGAGCTAATATTAAAATAGGTTAAACCGAATGAGATCGGAGCCAGGATTATTCCGTCAATGATCAGAGCTCCAAAACGTGACCAGAAGCCTGCGTACTTTACGTTTGCTGGCTTGGCGTCGGTAGGTTGGTTGAATAGAGATTGGTCGAGTACTTCCTCCATATGTTTTTTTTAAATTGTTAGGACAAGATATGCTAAAAGAGCAAGAGTTGGTAAGTTTAATTATCGGTTCGTTAATTTTTTCACCTAAGTTTCTACAAAATCTCAGAATAATATTTCTTCATTACTTCGCCGTGATCCTCA
>DASYTA010000258.1:0-2272 GCA_036002745.1 Cyclobacteriaceae bacterium
TGGTGAAAGAGCAGCAAAATGAGCAAGTGAAGAATTCTGAATTGCAGCGTGCGAAAGCCGAAGCGGAGCTGGCTGCATTGAAAAATCAGATTGATCCGCATTTCATGTTTAATTCACTCAACACGCTCACGCATTTGATTAAGACGGATCCAGCTGTAGCATTTGAGTTCACCGAGAACCTGGCGGAAGTCTATCGTTATATATTAAGTCAGAAAGATCAAACACTGGAATTGCTGGATGATGAATTGGAATTCACCCATAAATACACTGACCTTTTGCACTTGCGTTTTGGAAATTCGCTCATTATCAAAAAACGATTTAATGGAACAGCAGGAAAAGATTTTCTCATTCCTCCTACTTCTGTTTTTGTCGCCTTTGAAAATGCCGTTAAGCACAATGAAATCAGCGAAAAGACTCCGATGCACATCGATGTAGACGTACATGAAGGACAACTGATCATTAGTAATTCTATGCGCGAACGGAAAACCAGAGTGCATTCCTCTAAAATAGGTTTGAAAAATTTAGATGAACGTTTCCGATTGGTGACAGGAAAAGGTATTGCATCCGAAGTAAAGGGCGATAAATTTATCGTTCAGTTTCCACTCACACCCATCAACAGTTGATATGGATGTATTGATCATCGAAGACGAATTACCAGCTCGCGCCAAATTGATCGACATGTTGAAGACGCTTGATCCATCTATTAGTATAGCAGCTCAACTGGGGAGCGTTAAAGAAACATTGGAGTGGCTCCGGCAAAATAAAGAACCTCATCTCGCTTTTGTCGACATCCAACTTTCAGATGACCATTCATTTGAAATCTTCCGGCAACAGCCTGTAAAATTTCCCGTAATCTTCACTACGGCCTTCGATAAATATATGATGGAGAGTTTTGAGTTCAACTCCATCGATTATTTATTAAAACCGATCACGGAAGATAAACTGAAACGCTCACTCGAAAAAGTAAAGAAGCTCGAACAGCATTTTTTTCTGGGCAACCTTCAAAAAATAATTCAGCAACAGCACATACCAAGTACTGGACGAATTGTCGCGAAAAAAGGAACGGAGTTCGTTGCGCTCAACCAGGATGAGATCGCCTATTTCTTCAGTGAACACAAAATTGTTTTTGTGCGAGACTTCACTGGCCGGCAAATGATCGTTGATAAAAATCTCGGGGAGCTTGAAAACGAAATGAGTTCAAAATTCTTCCGCCTGAACCGAAAATTCTTAGCCAGTCAAAAAGCCATCGAAAAATTCAAACCGGATAATGGAAAAATTCAGGTCTTTCTAAAACCTGAGATTAAGGAAGATGTCCATGTCAGTAAAGAAACAGCACCCGAATTCCGGCAATGGATCGGATCGTAATTATTTGTTCTCCCCTCTCCAGAAAGCTTCAACTGCCAAATTGAATCGCAGCGGCTGCTCAATAAATGGAAAGTGACCGGAGTTAGGAATGATCACCAATTTTGAATCAGCTATCCCGCTTTTGTAAACGGGTCCTGAAATTTTAGCAGCTGGTTCCTGCTCACCATAAATAATAAGCGTTGGAGCAATTATCTTTTCAAGCTGTGTCGTAAGATCGAAGGTAAATAATTCCGGGCCAACATGTTCGAAAATTTTTGATCGTTTGAAATAATCTGCGGGCAATTTAATTTTTAGTAACGCCAATTTTGTAGTATCCACAAACTGACTCTTGAAAGCTATCTTCATCAGCGAGTCCACCCATTTCACTTCCTGATTTTTAAAACCAGGTTGCTCCTTGATTTGGTCGAGTAACAGGCTATCGTAAGCGGAGGTGCGCTGGGCGAGTACTTGTTCTTCTTCATTCCACAATCGGAAAGAGGGGGGCATCGCATCACATAGTACAAGACTTTTAACTTTTAGAGGATACTCGATCGCATATTTTGCAGCTAACATCCCACCCCACGAGTGACCGAGCACATGCACTTGTTCAAAACCTAATTTCTGACGGAGTTGATCAATGTCTTCGATCAAAGTCTTCATCGTCATTGTTGAAGTGTCGACATCAACTGTTGATTTGCCGCTTACTCGTTGATCATAAAAAATCAAGCGATGATTTTTGGCGAGTTCTTTGAAGTGATCAATCATATACGATTGATCGAGCACCGGTCCCCCATGAATAACAATCACTGGCTCTCCCTTGCCAATGGAGTGATAATATAAACTTGTGCCATTGACAGCGATTAAACCTTCTTCATCCTTTTGAGATGATGTGCAAGAGGCAAGAACTAGAAGAAACAGAAGTTTTTTC
>DASYTA010000259.1:0-3038 GCA_036002745.1 Cyclobacteriaceae bacterium
AGAACGACAAACATAAATCGTAGGAAAATATTTCAGGAAAAGGGATTCTCATTTTAATTCTCAATTTATCAATTGTCAATGATGTAAAGGAATAAAATAAAAACTCAAATTGACAATTCATTTTTAATTTCAGCAACAATCGGGTTGAAGCATTTTGAACTATCGGATAGGTTTGCTCTATGAAAAATGTAAACGAAATCTCATGGCCAGAAATCAAATCATCATTGAACGAGAAGGGCTTCGCACTCATTCCCGAAGTCTTATCAAAGAAAGATTGTATTGAACTCATTAACCTATATCCAAAGCAAGGACTTTATCGAAATGTCATCAACATGCAACGCTACCGGTTTGGGCAAGGTGAATACAAATATTTCAATTATCCATTACCGAACCTCATTCAAAAACTTCGAGAAGAGTTTTATGTTCCATTAGCCACTCTTGCCAATCAATGGTCATCGCTTTTAGCAGATGAACCAACCTACCCTGAAACTCATTCAGATTTTATTGCTCTCTGCCATAAGCACAAGCAAGACCGACCAACACCATTAATCTTGCATTACCAATCAGGAGGTTTCAATACGTTGCACCAGGATTTGTATGGGGAAATTTACTTTCCATTCCAAGTGGTGTTTGTTCTCTCCCAACACGGCGCTGATTATGATGGCGGTGAATTAGTAATGACCGAACAACTTCCTCGAGCCCAGTCGAAAGCCAATGTGATTGTACCTAATCAAGGTGATGCTCTGGTTTTTACTACGAACTTTCGACCTGTGAAAGGAACGCGCGGTTATTATAAATCAAAAATGAAACACGGTGTGAGTGAATTGAAATCAGGTGAGCGTTATGCGCTCGGAATTATTTTTCACGACGCAAATTAATTATCAATGATCATTTGTCGATTAGCCGATGTTGAAGCACAAAGAAAGAAAGAAATAAAGAAATAAATCAATCATTATTCCGTCGCCTTCGCAATGGCGAAATTCAATTTGCAGGAAATGCAAAGTTGAAAATCTACAGAACGTTAAGTTGCCATTCCGGCAAACGAATGAAAAAAGAAAACCGTGTTTTCTTCGAGAGTGAAGCAGAAGCTATTTCACTAGGATTTAGACCATGCAGAAATTGCATGAAAGAAAACCTAGTAGATTTTTATCAGTCTAAACTAGCTTAGCATTTTCCGGATCCCAATTAATGATCTTCTTTTCAAAATAACTTTTATTGGCCGCCAGCGCAGGTCCTGCGGCACGCATGCTAAAAATCGCATCTTCTACAATCGGTTTGCCTTCGCGGATTCCATTATAAAAAGACATGTGATGATCAATATTAGTATTGTACTTCTCCGGTGCTTTGTATTCTACTCCCGGTTCGACGATGGAAGGTTTTTCAGCAGGGTATTTTGCTTTATACCATTTCTCATATTCTTTCTGCTGTGCTTCGGAGAATGTGTTGAACGAGTCCCATCCTCCATAACCAGGAGCTTTCGGAGTTTTGCTGCGATCTACTTTCACCGAATCCCAACCCACAGTAATGATTCCTTCCGATCCTACTAACCGCACACGCTCACCTCCATGATTTCCGTCCACAAAGTTCACACGCATTTGAAGATTGAAAGCTGAATGTTTATCGGATTCCGGGTAATCATGAATACTCGTTAAAACATCAGGCACATCCCTGCCATCTTTATAGTAACGTAAACCGCCTGTTGCATAAATTCTATTGGGTCCTTTTGAACTCGTAATCGCGTGCAACGCAGAAAATAAATGAACGAAAAGATCGCCAGCCATGGCTGTTCCATAATCCTGATAATTTCTCCACCTGAAAAAGCGAACTGGATCGTAAGCTATTTTCGGAGCATCTCCTAAAAAATTTTCCCAATCAACTGTTCCAGCGTTTGCATCTGTCGGGATAGAATATTGCCACGCGCCATTTGGTCCTTGGCGATCGTTCCAGGTTTCCACTAAAACTAAATCACCAATCACTTTCGATTCGAAAATTTCTTTTGCTTTCAAAGTTACAATCGAACTTACACGCTGACTCCCCACTTGAAAAACTTTTCCGGTTTTCTTCTGCGCAGCGATCACTGCCTCGCCCTCATCAAGATGATGCACCATAGGCTTTTCACAATACACATGCTTTCCTTTGTTCATCGCATCGATTGAAATGCGATCGTGCCAATGATCAGAAGTGGCGATGATCACAGCATCAATATCTTTTCGATCGAGTATCTCTTTATAATTTTTTGTTGTAAAAATATCTTTACCATAAACTTCTTTAGCATGATCCAGTCTTCCAGTATAAAGATCACATGCTGCAACTAATTTCACTCCTGGAATTTGAACGGTAGTGGCTGCATTGTTATAACCCATGATACCCATGCCAATCACCGCGACATTCACCTGATCGTTGGCCCCATATTTTTTGTTAGGAAGTGATGGAGTTTCTAACTCAACAACATTGCGCTTGTCATTACCCAGTAAAACGGAAGGTGCCGCTGCTGTTGCCAGTGCTGAACCAAACGCCTTTTTTATAAAGCCTCTGCGAGATGATTTCATTGAATTCATGATTTTATTTTTAAGTGAGCATTCCAAGTTAACAATTATTCATAGAGTGAGAAATAAGAAATTACTTGAAAGGGTCGTGGAAGAAAATTGGTATATTTAATCAACATAACTTGCTTGGTTCTATCGAAATGAAAAAACTTCTGTTATCTCTCTTGGCTGGCTTGATGATATTAACAGCGTGTAAAGAGTCAACTACTCTTTACACGCCACAATCCTCTCCATGGGAAATTGCACCCAATTCCTCCGATAATATATCATGGTCAAAATTTAAATGGGTAAATGGAAATTTCGGCTCCAAATATTTTGAGCGAATTGCACTTTATGTGCCTTGTAGAATTGATGAACTTCAATGGCCTGTTTCGTTTCAGTTAGATTTAGGTGCGGATGTCACCGGTGTTTATGAATTAACTTTTAAATCATTTTATCAGCTTAATTCCGAGCTGCAGTCCAAAATAAAATCTTCAGGTTCAGCTAAGTACT
>DASYTA010000260.1:0-9589 GCA_036002745.1 Cyclobacteriaceae bacterium
CGTGGTACTTCGGATTGTGCCAACCCTGATGAGCGTAGTGTGGAAAGCCGTTGTTGAAAAGCTCGACCCAGTTCACTTTGGCCTTATAGTTGTCGATCCATTTGCAGAAGTTTTCCATTTCACCTGGATACTTTGATTTTAAATTGTTCCAGAAGTTTTCTAAGCTGAGGTTGTCCATAATATTCAATAACGGTTTATTCAGTAGGGATTGATTAATCCCATTTTGATTTTCTCTTCGTTCATTCGCCTTGTGGTCCAGACTTTTTTGTAATCAATATTTTGTGGTTTGTGACCCTTCTGAAAGCGGTAGGGAATTCCAGCCTTGATAATAAATTCGATCGTCTCTTTACCAACTTTAGGCAATGCTTCTTTAGCCATTTGTGATATTGCTGCTCTGTTTTTGTCGAGGAATCCTTCTTCCTTTTCCAGGCCTAACTCCCGCGCTTTACGAATAAGAGTTCTGACACTAACACCACATTCGTCCGCAACTTGTTTGTTGAAGGTGTTCGGGAATTTTGTTTTGATGATACGAAGCATCCGACTGTCCCAATCTACAGAGAGCGCTTTCTTCATCTCCAACCCCTTCCATCCATAACGCTCTGCATAACGGTACATAGTAACAACGTTAACCTTTATCTGCTTGCTGATCCAGCAGAGCGTGTGTGTTTCTAGGTGTGATTTTATGAAATCAATATTCCTGTCAATCACAGGATGACTTGACTCCACTTTTAGGGATAGTTTTTTCTTCGTCAAGACGCGTGTGATTTAATTATTGATGTTGACCTAATGCTGCCAGCAAAACCATTCCGCACATGATCAGTACCATTCCGTAACCATGGAGTCTTTCAGCACGGAGAGGGGCACGCGGACTATATAACTGTGGAAAATAAACCGGGCTGACCGACCAGCAGCCAATTCCCATAATGATGAGGACAATACCGATAACAAGCATAACGCGTTTAATTTTTAAGTGAGACAATTTTTACCGGTGGATCTGCTCGATAGACGATCCATTTATTTTTTCCTTTTTGATATACCGCCACTGAGGGTCCATAAACAGGATCATTGAACCTGTAATATTTAAGTCCCTCAACGGTCTCGACATAATTTCCTTCAGCGTGGAAAATGTGATGTACCTCTTCCTCTTTGCTCCCGTATAACTTCCATTTCAGGTAAGCCTTAGAGAAATTATGATGTATTGTTCCTTTATTTTCAAAGGTCTTTTTCAGTTTTGCTTCTGTCCATAGTCTTACAGAATCAAAATCATTTTTGTCTTCGTAGAGCTGGTAGTAACGGAAAGAAAAGGAGTAGTCTATAGGCTTTACGCGTTTTTGGATATGGCCGGATTTTGTTTGGGGCACCTTTCCCAAATTCTGGCTAAGAGAAAGCTGGACACTAAAGGTTAAAATTGAAATGAGTAAAAAGGCTCGCATAATATATTTCAGTTTTGGGTTTTAAAAATCTTCTGTGGTAGAAAACTTTGCTGTTGGTTCAGTTCCGTCTTTCATCACTCCAGCTTTTTGATAGTTTGATTCCTTCTTCTCAAAAAAGTTCGATTTTCCCCGGAGGGAAATCATATCCATAAAATCAAATGGATTGCTGGCATTAAAGTATTTCTCGCCTGTCAACTCCATCAAAAGATGATCAGCTACGAATTCAATGTACTGGCACATTGAAGTAGCATTCATTCCAATGAGATTAACTGGCAAAGCGTCAGTTACAAATTCCTTCTCAATGCTCACCGCATCGCGAATGATTTCAACGACCCGTTCATTGCCCAATCGATTTACCAGGTGGTGGTTGTACAAGTGGCAGGCAAACTCGCAGTGGAGGCCTTCATCGCGTGAAATGAGTTCATTGGAAAAGGTCAAGCCTGGCATAAGGCCTCTTTTCTTAAGCCAGAAGAGTGAGCAAAAGGATCCTGAAAAAAATATTCCCTCAACGGCCGCAAAAGCAATGAGCCTTTCCTGGAATGATCCATTTGCGATCCACCGCAGTGCCCAGTCCGCTTTCTTTCTGACACACTCCATGGTTTCAATAGCATGAAGCAATTTGTCCTTAAGCGCGGGATCTTTTACGTAAGTATCGATGAGCAAGGAGTAGGTCTCGGAGTGAACATTCTCCATTGCAATTTGAAAGCCATAGAAAAATTTTGCTTCGGTATATTGTACTTCACCAACGAAGCGAGTGGCAATATTTTCGTTTACGATTCCATCTGATGCAGCAAAAAAAGCCAGGACGTGAGTGATGAAATGCTTTTCATTTTCCGTTAACGTCGCCCAGTGGGTGAGATCCTGACTAAGATCTATCTCTTCCGCTGTCCAGAATGATGCTTCTGCTTTTTTATAGAACTTCCATATATCGGGATGCTCAATAGGAAAAAGGACAAAACGGTCGGGGTTATCCCGAAGAATTGGCTCTGACATTTTCTGATAGTTTTGGACGACTCAAATATCAGAAAGTGCCTTGAAAGAAGCAAGAGGGTAGAGTTCGCCCCAACCGATTAGCTTAAGCCAGCGATGAAACGACCTTACTTTTTATTTGTTTTCAATCTCCTCACAAGCCCCACAACGAAGATCTGATCTGCGGGAGTGAGTTTTGAAACATCACTTGAGAGAGCTTCAAGCTCTTCATTGGTAAGACTAGGGATGCTGGTAAATTTGCTTACCGGCACGGAGAATACTTTTGCGAATTTTTCAATGGTTTCTTTATTCGGGATCTTCGCACCGCTCTCCCAGCGTGAAATACTCGGGTGTTTTACATGCATCCGGTCAGCCAATTCACGTATCGACCATTTTCTTTCATTTCGCAGCCGAGAGATGATTTTTCCAATCATATTTTTTAAAATACTAATATATTTAGCAATTCACCGCCGCGTTCATTAGTCATTTTCAATGAAATGGATCAGCCATTTTTATTGAAATTTGAAATTTTGCCCAAAGTTTCTTTCATTTGTCTCCGGTAGCCCTTTAAGGGTGACAGTGGTATCCCCAATAGGATACCAAAGTTATCAAAGGTTTATCGACAATATCCAAAACTATCAAACATATTAAGAACAGGCCTTAGCCCTCTGTCTTTTCAGACTCTAAACAGACTTAATACAGAGCGAGAAAATGAAGTAGTCTAATTAGTTGCAAATCAAATTCTTAGCCCTGTTTCAGGGTGTACAAAAAGTACGATTTGAATGTGCATCAGGTACGGTTCGAAAGTACATCCAGTACGAAATGAAAGTACCGGAAGTACAGGTGGGTGTACAAAAAGTACGGGATATTGGGGAAAATGTACAGGAAGTACGATTCACTTAATATCTGTAAAATATGGTTAATTCAGCTAAAAAAGAGGGTTTTCGTGAGACAGAAGTGTACAAAGAGTACGACCCCAATTTTGAGCCGCACTTTGATGTGACAAAAAGGCATGGTAATTTTGATCTCATGGTTAAAAGCCCGTTTGTTTATGAAGTATTTAAACCTAACTCACTTCTAGGCTCTGAAAACGGCAGCTTCACCCTCGTTGAACACAGAATCTACTCTTACCTTCTTTCGCGCAATCATCGCACAGACAAGAACCTCGTATATGATGTTCCTTACAATCTCGTGTTCCCTTACTACACCGAACAGGGCGCAAAGAGATCAAAAGTAAACGCCATCCGAAAGAACCTTCAGTCAAGAACATTCCTTTTGACTGTTAAAATGATTCGTAATCTTTTTGGTAACGACACCAAAAAGATGTTAGAGCTATTCAACATCGATAAACCCGAAGACACTTCTTTCAATCCTTTCCCTACCGCCAACCACTCTGGAAAATTTCTTCGAATAGAATTGCATCGTGGTTTGAAATACATTCTTGGAGAAAGTCAGGAACAGTTTACAAAAGGGGATCTGGATATGCTCATGAGTTTTGATCGTGAGATTTATTATCCTATGTATTGGGAAGTAAGACACAATCAAAAGATCGATAAAGAATGGATAGTACCGGTGGAGGAGCTGAAGAAAAGGTTAGGCCTGGAAGGAAAGTATCCGGAGTTCGCGAACTTACGCAGGCGCGTCCTTGAACCAGCTCGCGAGCGATTCGAAAAAGAATATGTTGAATTTACTTATGCACTTGAAAATCCAAACAAGGCCGATACCCTTATTCTGCGTTTCACTAAGGGCCCACTGGATGAAAATGGATTGATTGGGTACAAGGCTTACTCATTCGAAAAAACATTACAGGATTATGGTCTTTATCCAAATTTCATAAAGGTAATTCACAACTGGGTTGCCGTCGGTTTTAAAAGTGAGGTTGGATTTATATGGGATGAGGAGTATGTGAATTTTTCTCTCGAAGGATTTAGAGAAGAATTTAAAAACAGACAAAAAAACAAACTGGCAAAAAAAATATCCTCTCCACCAAAGTACATCTGGTGGGGACTCCGTACCGGCCAGTGGATCAATCATGTCATTAAGCGGAAAGCTGAAAGTCAGCCCTTGCTGTTTGAAGAAAATATTGGTGTGAAATTACCACAAGAGACCACACTCTCTGACCGTGAAGTTTCTGAATGGAGAAAGATGTTCGAGGGAGAGCTTGGTAAACACTGCAAAACATTTGAGATCTTCATGGACTACAATGGTTACACCTTAATTGAAGGTAAATGGGTTCCGCAGCAGGACAACTAGCCTTAAAGCAAAAAACAGGTTCTAACAAAAAGCTGGCCGCAAGATCCCAACGGATCTCACACAAACTTCCACCGCAAGCTCTTGACCTGGAGGAAGCGGTTATCGGCGCTGTGCTTTTGGAAAAGAATGCTTTGCCAAAGCTTGCAGGCATTTTATATCCGGACCATTTTTACTCGGACAAACATCGTTTTATTTTCGAGGCAGTTCTGCAATTGTTCAGCTCATCGAACCCGGTCGACATGAGGACCGTGGTTAATCAACTTCGTAAAAACGGTAGACTTGAATTAGTAGGAGGAGCTTACGCGATTGGAGAACTGACAGCCAAAGTGAATCGTGCCGCCAATATTGAGTATGATGCACGAATCATTATTGAACTTTCATTGAAGCGGAGAATGATTGAAGCGGCATCAACGTTGCATCAACAAGCTTATAACTACCAGGTCAGTGATATCGAGCTTTTGGATTATTGCTCCAAGGTAATATTTGAAATTCAAAACGAGACTTTTAAAAAAGAACAACAGCCATTGTCAAGCCTTATGGCGATGGCCATGAAGGACATTGGTTCTAGAAGGACAGAAAACACATTCACAGGTGTTCCATCAGGTTTTGCTCAGCTGGATAGTATCACAGGAGGCTGGCAAAATTCTGATTTGATCATTATTGCAGCCAGGCCAGGCATGGGGAAGACCGGGCTAATATTATCGGCCCTAAGAAATGCCGCTGCGGATCACCGGTTGCCGGTGGCGTTCTACTCACTGGAGATGAATGCTACCCAACTTACTAATCGTTTGTTATCAGCTGAAAGTACGCTGCCTTTAAAAAATTTCCTGGATCAAAGTTTTACACAAGCTGATTGGAACAGAATGATATCTTCTACTACAGTGCTGGCCAGCTCACCTTTATTCATCGATGATAGTCCGTCGCTTTCTCTGTATGGACTGCGTGCTAAGATTCGGTTTATGAAAGCCATATTCAACATCAAGCTTGCCGTAGTCGATTATCTGCAACTAATGGAATCCACAGAGGGCGATAACCGCGAGCAGGAGATATCATCTATTTCAAGAGGCTTAAAAGCAATTGCCAAAGAATTGAATATTCCATTTATTGCTTTGTCACAATTAAGTCGGGGGGTGGAATCAAGAGGGGATAAGAGACCACAACTATCAGATCTACGTGAGTCAGGAGCTATTGAGCAGGATGCCGACATGGTCTTGTTCCTTTACCGCCCGGAGTATTATAAGATTGAACTGACTGAAGAAGGATGGCCAACCACGGGCTTGGCCGAATTAATTATCGCAAAGCACCGCAATGGAGGTTTAGATACAGTGAAGTTAAGATTTGAAAAAGAAACGGTTCATTTTAAGCAGCACGAATGAACGCAGTATCTCAAAGAAAGGAACGAACATTAATGGTGCCTGTAACAGACATCAACGATAACCTTGGCATGGTAGTACCGCAGGCAATCGATGTTGAGGAAGCAATACTAGGATCGTTAATGCTTGAGAAAAAATCATTAGACGAGCTCGCTAAGAATCTCAAGCCAGAACACTTTTATAAAGAGGACCATAAAATTATATATCAAGCAATCCTAGACCTTCACCGATCAGCTGATCCAATTGACATGCGGAGTGTTGTTAAAGTGTTACGCAAAAATGGAAAACTCGAAGCTGCTGGTGGCGCTTACTATATTGCTGAACTCACTTCTAAAGTAAGCTCCGCTGCCAATGTAATTTTCCACGGCAAGATAATCGTGGAGATGGCAGTGAAGAGGTTTCTAATTACGCTTGCGACTAAAGTTCATCATGATGCATACGATCCTGACAAGGACATTTTTGAACTAATGGAGGAATGGGAGCAAACCGTCTTTAAAATATCGGATGCTAATCTTCAAAAGAATTATGCAATCATGAAGACACTGATGTACAAAGCTGTACAGGATCTTCAAAATAAGAAGGAAAAAAGGAATGGTCTTACCGGGATTCCTTCAGGCTTCACTGATTTGGATAGAGTAACTTCAGGCTGGCAAAGGTCAGATCTTGTTATTGTTGCTGCCAGACCAGGTATGGGAAAGACCTCCTTTGTGGTGTCGGTGATACGGAATGCTGCCGTAGATTTCGAGGTACCGGTTGGAATTTTTTCCTTAGAGATGGCATCACTTCAATTAGTGAATCGATTGCTAAGCGCCGAGGCAGAGATTGAATTGGAGAAAATAAAAAATGGAAAACTTTCAGATGAAGAATGGATCAGACTTTCACAGAAAGAAAAAATCTTGTCGGCAGCTCCAATTTTCATTGACGATACCCCTGCACTTTCATTCTTAGAGTTGCGTGCAAAATGCAGAAGGCTCAAAGCTGAGCATGACGTACAATTGTTGGTGGTCGATTATCTCCAGCTGATGAAGGGAGAGGATAGTGGAAATCGTGAACAAGAGATTGCCTCCATATCCCGAGCACTGAAAGGTTTGGCTAAGGAGTTGAATGTTCCCGTCATCGCACTTTCACAACTAAGTAGAGCTGTTGAGACAAGGGGAGGAGATAAGAGGCCTCAGCTGTCGGATCTGCGTGAGTCCGGAGCCATTGAACAGGATGCTGACATCGTGATGTTTCTTTATCGCCCCGAGACTTATAAAATAACAGAGTTCGAAGACGGCACACCATCCCAAGGCAAAGCTGAAATTATTATTGCAAAACATAGAAACGGAGCACTGGATGAAGTGCGCGTAAATTTCCAGGGAAAGTTTACCAAGTTTTTTGATGATTTCCTTCTTCCATCGGAGGTGAAAGAAAATGAAGAGCATGGAATAATACCTGATGCCGATGATCAACAGCCATTTTAATTCCCGTGTGTTGGGGTCATCTAGTTTTTTTGGCTCCGGAAAAGTTGACTGACCTGACCCGAGAAATTAAACCGACCACAGAACCACTATAAAAAAGAAAAGCCCTCTCTGATCCGAGGGGCTCTCTCTTGTAGTGGATGTTTAGATAGTTTGGATTAAATCATGGGTAGGCTTTTTATCTGCCTCCTACTACTATTATGATTTAATCGGGTTTTTTTCCGCCTAAATTCACAAAAACTTTATAACTACCTGTATTTCAGTTAAATAAATTAGTGAATTAAGGCCTTATTCTTTGATGTCACCGACCTGTTTAGTGCTGACTATTAAAGTCCCGTCTTTCTTTCTGCTTACATACCATCCGGCAGGTAGTATCTTTTTCATGACCTCAGCTGGATCTTCTTTCTTGTCTACAATTAGACTCACCACAACATTCGGTAATATCGTATAAGAAATCTTGGTGTTGTATAAGTTTGAAATCTGATTAACTACGAAACCTATTGTTTCATTTTCGAAGGCGATCTTACCAACTGTAAAATTGCCAACATACTCCGGTGACTGCAGCTGCTGGACGTAAACCTTCGATGAATCTCTTCGGAATTCTGATCCATATTTCAAGTTCATTGTATCCTTGTCGTTGTAGAGTTTGACGGTGCCCAAAGATGTAATGCGCTCATACTGTTCTCCGCGGGTCAGGACATTCGTGTTTCCTTGAATGAGAACTACTTTATTTTGTGGTGTGACAACAACCATTTGTTTTCCATCTTCCTTTTTGAGGAAAACTTCGCCTTCATGAAGATATATAATGCTGTCAGACTGAAGATCCAGTTTACTGTTTCCGTTGATCCATATTTTACCATAAGGCAGTTTAACCTCTCTGATATTTCCCGGAAGGATTGCATAGGATACCGTTGGATCCTGATAGGAGAAGTACATGTACAAAGAAAATCCAAATGCAGCAACGCATAGTAAAGTTACCAGAATCAAATAACGTTTTGTTTTCCTGTTCTCCCTGTCAGTGATCTCCTTAACTTGTTGAAGGATTTCTTTTTCCTTTTTATCGATACCTGGCCACGTTTTTAAATTTTGTTTGAACGGAGTCTTTCCTTGCGCGAACAGATCGATCAGTTCTTCAAGAAGCTTTTGTCTTTCATTTTGGTCCTTTTTTTCTTCCATAAAGAGGTTTCGCTGGATGGGAGCTTTAAGATTTTACAGGTTGTTTTTCTATTTTAAGAAGTGTACGCATTTGATTGGCAACATCGTGAATTGTTTGGTAGAGAGTAGTCTTTTTAATTTTATATTTTTCACAATATGCCTCGGCATCCATCACAACATATTTCTTCTTTTTCTCATTGTACTGATAATTCATGAAAAGGTAATCAAAACAGATTTCCTGTTTGTCCTGTGGCAACGATAAAATTACTTTTTTGAGTAATTCATTATGTTCCTGATGTACTAACAGAAAACGGGGATCCTCTGTATCTGGCTGATCGAAATCAAAATCAATGGAATCCATCTTTTTATCCCGATATTTCTCCAATCGGATATTTTGGATTGTTCTCCAAAAGAAGAGCTCTGGATTGTCAGGAATCTTTTTCCACTCGCGGATTACCAAATACATGGCATGTCCAAAAGCATCTTCCGCATCCTCCTTATTTCTAAACCGTTTTAGGATCGTTGGGAGAAAGAGGGATTTGGCCGACTTGCAAAATACTTCAAGAGAAGGTTTCTTCATCTACAGGGTTTTTGGCCTACCGATCATTTTGCTTTTGAGATTGTAAACACATCCAATCAACCCCAACCAAAAATGACTGATTTTTACAATCAAATTTACGAATCACAGGTCAATGTTTTGTTGTTTCGGGTACCTCCAATATCATAACTCTTAACTCACTTTTTCCTTCTATTCTCTCTTAAAAGCAAATAACTAAAAATAAGAGCAAGGACTGCCATGAGGATGGATAACCATAGGTAAATAGTTTTGGTACGGCCTTGTTTTGATATACGATCAAGAATGTCCGGGACATTCCTTTTTAAGGAGTCTGGATTTTGGTCACCTGTCAGTTTAAGCTTTAATAAATAATAAGCTGAGCTGTCAAAG
>DASYTA010000261.1:0-14266 GCA_036002745.1 Cyclobacteriaceae bacterium
TGACACCTCCTGTGTCTTCCATGATTTGCCAGATCACGTTGTTGGCGATTGAATAAGGTAATTGAGGATTGTGAAAAACAATTTTATTGGAGAAATCCTTCAGCGACAAAATATTTAAACCGAAGTCGGTACCAAGCCACAAGTTTCCTTTATTATCGGTATAAATATTTTTGACTACTTCATTGCTGAGCTTGACATTCTTTTCATTGTACTGATGGTAACTGCCAGAAAAAACATTCACCTGACATAGTCCAGTTTCTGTTCCAACCCAAATCAATGAGTCGTTACCCACGACAGGCTTGATGTCGCAGATAAGATTATTTTTTAGTTCCGGTTTATAGTTTCTTTTAAGATCAACTTGAACAAATGAATTTTGCCCTTTCGGCAACTTGTTAACCTTATCGTAAGTGCCAACCCATAAATTCCCAAACTTGTCGGGAAGAATTGCGCGAATGACATTGTGACTAATGTTGCTGTTGGAGGTATTGTATTCGATCAATCCATCTTTGGAATATTTGATAAGTCCTGTGGTTGTTCCAGCCCAAATATTATTTTCATCGCCTTTGCAAAGAGTGCGGATGATATTGTTCCCCTTCATGTCAATGGGAACGACTTCAAATGTGAGCGTATTTATTTTACACAACCCTTTCCACGTTCCAACCCAGATAAAATCTCCATCGATAAGTAGTGAACTGATTTCGTTGGCAGGAAGAGAATTTGAACCTTCTCTCTTGAAAGTAATGAAGCGATGACCATCGTAGCGACATAAACCGTTGGAAGTGCCAATCCAGATAAAATCATTTTTGTCTTGCGCAATAGAATTGATAATGTTGGACGGCAATCCATCGCGAATGGAAAGGGTAGAGAAGAAAAGCGAATCGGAAGAAGCTGAAGCTTGCTTCGCAAATGAAATGCAGATTATTAAGAGAAATAGGTATCGAAACATAATTAAAAATAGGCCAAAAATAGACAGTCAACTTGCTCTGAAAACCCAAGGTAATAGTTTCAAAATTGTTGTTTTCCTGATGGGTTAATGGTTAGATGCAATTTGTTGGAATAAGTATTAATTCTGAGGCATAAGTATCGATTATTGTCCATTTCTGTAAGATTTGTAAGGTCTTTTGCAAACGTTTGATCTCAACTTTAAGGGCACTTTTGCCTGAAAATCGTCTAGGTTTGGATCGGTGGAAATGGGTAGAGTAACTGGTTGTAAAATGTATCAAAACTTATCATTGTTCATGAGATTTATTGCTGTTCTTTTTAGTGTTTTCAGCCTTCTATTTTCAACTACAGTATTTGCACAGAAAAACAACGCCAAAAACAGTAGCTCTATTATATATGTTGATAGGGATGGTGTCATGCGCTGGAAAAATAATAACAGTGAAGCGTCTTTTTTTGGTGTGAACTACACTACTCCATTCGCTTATGCTTACCGAGCGCACAAAGCATTGAATGTTGATTTGGAAAAAGCTATTCAACAAGATGTGTACCATATGGCACGCATCGGTCTCGATGCCTTTAGAGTGCATGTGTGGGATAATGAAATATCTGATGTGGCTGGAAATCTTTTAGAAAATGATCACCTGAGATTATTTGATTTCCTTTTAGCAGAATTGAAAAAGAGAAATATTAAAACCATTATCACACCGATTGCTTTTTGGGGCAACGGATATCCGGAGCGAGATGAAAACACACCGGGGTTTTCAAAATTTTATGGTCGAGGCAAACTGACAACCAACGACTCGGCCATTGCAGCGCAGGAGAATTATCTCAAACAGTTTTTCAATCACGTAAATCCTTATACTAAGCTCGCTTATAAAGACGACCCCGACGTGATTGCTGTTGAGATTAACAATGAGCCAAGTCATAGCGGTCCGAAAAGCGGAGTGACAAATTATATCAACAGATTAGCAGCCTCGATCAAAAGTACGGGATGGACAAAGCCAGTTTTTTATAACATCAGTCAAGGACCGTATTATGCAGATGCTGTTGCTGCTTCGGTGGTGAATGGTTTTAGTTTCCAGTGGTATCCATCTGGTTTAGTTTCTGGAAGTGAGCTGAAAGGAAATTATCTTCCACACGTTGACAAGTATACAATTCCTTTTAATACGATTCCTGCTTTTGCAAAAAAAGCGTTGATGGTTTATGAATTTGATGCAGCAGATATTTTACAGCCTATCATGTATCCCGTCATGGCAAAGAGTTTTAGGCAGGCAGGCTTTCAGTGGGCCACCCAATTTGCCTATGATCCTATGGCACTGGCTTATGCAAACACCGAATATCAGACACACTATTTGAATTTAGCTTACACTCCTGCGAAAGCAATCAGCATGTTAATTGCTTCTAAAGTTTTTCATAAAGTACCTCGATTAAAAAACTATGGAGCTTACCCTGCCGACAGTGTGTTCGATGTGTTTCGTGTTAACTACAAAGAAGCGCTTAGTGAAATGAATTCTGAAGAAGAGTTTTATTACTCCAACTCAACAAATACAAAACCAATTAACGTTTCCAAACTTCAGAATGTTGCTGGTGTGGGGAGCTCATCAATTATTAATTACAGCGGAACGGGAGCATATTTTTTGGATAAGCTAGAAGACGGTGCCTGGCGTCTTGAAGTGATGCCCGATGCAATTTTTATTCGCGATCCATTTGAAAAACCATCGCTTAATAAAGAAGTCACACGAATTCAATGGCAGAGTAATCAAATGAAAATTAATATCCCTAATCTAGGATCAGACTTTACAATAAAGGGTTTGAATGAAGGGAATCCATTTTCTTCTCAATCAACTTCAAATGGATTTAAGCTGTCACCGGGTTCTTATTTGTTAACAGCAAAGAATAAATTTTTTTCAGGTAAAGTAGATCATGTTGGAGCAATTAAGCTCAATGAATTTGTTGCTCCGCAACCGACAAGCAAGGAAATGTACTTGTCTCATCAGCCATATGCCGAGGTTTCACCGGGTAAGCCAATTGAGATTTATGCTAAAGTTGTTGGCATCGACACTGGAAGGGTTTCGTTGGTAGTTAGCCAAATGTTTGGACGGGTTAAGGCAATTCCGATGGTAAAGAAGACTGACTATGATTTTGTTGGCGAAATTCCGGCCGATGTGGTTACACCCGGTGTATTGAATTACAGAATCATTCTTAGAAAAGGAAATGATGTTTCTGCCTTTCCCGGCAATCTCAAAGGCAATCCTTTTGCCTGGGATAATTATCAAAGTGAAACTTGGAAAACTTATGTGGCTGCCTCGAATGGAAGATTGGAATTATTTGATCCTACCAATGACAGAACCGCGAGGACTTATCCAGTGTATAAAAAAGGTTTTCATGCCAACTATATCACTTGTGAAAAACCAGAGCAATTAATATTGAGTATGGCAGCTGATGATTTGAGCGAGGCAAAGACGATGGGCTTTCAATACTCTTTTGTTGAAAAGCTGAAAGGCAGAATGGGGGAAATGAATTCATTTGATAAGTTGGTAGTTAGAGCGAGAACATCCAATGAACACTTGAATGCGAAAGTTGCGTTGACATTTGCCGATGGCTCTTCTGTTTCGTCAATGATTTCACTAACAAATGATTTTAAAGACATTGAAATTCCAATACAAAGTCTTGTTGCTGATTCTGCTTTGCTAATGCCAAGACCTTATCCCCACTTTCTGCCGTTGACTTTCAAGGTCAATAAAGTAAACAATAAAATAAATTTATCTGAAGCAGAGAAAGTTGAAGTAACGATTGGATCAGGAATTTCTGCATCTGATTTGAAAAAGCTGTATAATCTTGAAGTGGAAGGAATCTGGCTTCAAAAGTCTGCAGTTCCTGTTGTGGCAAAAAATGAACCGTTCGAAATTGTCGTTACTCCTTATCGCACCACTATCATTGCTGATGGAAAAGACACGGCCCTTATCGGCATCAGTGTGATCGATAAAGATGGACATGAAGTAACGGGAGCGACTAACCTCATAAAATTTTCAGTCACCGGAGATGCAAAAATCATTGAAGCAACCCACGGTGATGTCAGCATAAGAAGCGACAGTTTAAGGCAATTCACACTGCATGAAGGAAGATGCCAGGTGATTCTTCAGGCCGGTCGTAAAATTGATAAAATAAAATTTGAGGCAGCCTCAAAAGGTCTTCAGCCCGGCAGCACAGGCATTCACACCATTCATCCAGGCAAACCGCATCCAGTCACTTCAACTCAAAAAGGCAAGTCTGAGATTGTAATTGATAAAATGATCGGTGCCGATATTTCTTTTCTACTGCAACTAGAAGAGCGTGGCATGAAGTTTTCTGACAAAGGAATCGAGAAAGATGCCATACAAATACTCAAGGATCATGGCTTCAATTATGTGCGACTGAGAATATTTCACAATCCGTCTTTGGACAGTGGTTATTCGCCGAAAAAGAGTTTTTGCGATTTGGAACACACGAAGCAAATGGCGAAGAGAGTTAAGGCAGCTGGGATGAAAACGCTCATTGATTTTCATTACAGCGACTACTGGGCCGATCCGGAAAAGCAATACAAACCTGCTGCTTGGAAAAATTTAGGATTCTCACAATTAAGAGATTCGGTCGAGAGCTATACAAGAAAAGTTATCAAAGCATTAAAAGATCAGGGCACAACACCAGACATGGTGCAAATTGGAAATGAAATCAACCATGGAATGATTTGGCCCGAAGGACACATCGGCAATTTGGATAGCCTGGCGCAATTAATTCAGGCAGGCATCAACGGTGTTAAATCAGTTGATGCAGCAGTTCCTATCATGTTGCATATTGCTCTTGGTGGGCAACATGAAGAATCAGTTTTCTTTTTCGACAACATGCTTGCCAGGAATATTAAGTTCGATGTGATCGGTATGTCATACTATCCTAAATGGCACGGCACGCTCGAAGATTTGAAAAGCAATTTGATCAGCATGACAAGTCTCTATGAACAAGACATCATCGTGGTTGAATATTCTCAAAAGAAGCGGGAAGTGCATGAGATCGTATTCAACCTGCCGAATGGTAAAGGAAAAGGAACCGCCATCTGGGAACCTTTGAACACCTGGGAATCGGTTTTCGACAAGGAGGGGAATTCGAACGAGTTCATGGCGGTGTATGATGAAATGAACAAGAAGTTTATTAACAAAAACTAATGAAATTTTCTTTCTCTCTGATTTTCTTCCTTCCTTTTTTAGTCCATGGACAGAGAATACAATCCTTCAATGATTCATGGGAATTTGTGAAAGGAATTGATACGGTTTTTACAACTCAGCTTCTAGAAAAGAATGGCAATACTAAATGGGAAAAGATTTCTTTGCCGCACACCGCGAATATAGAACCAATTCAAAAAATAAATCAGCAGTGGCAAGGAACATGTTTTTACAGAAAATATTTTTTTGTTCCTGAAACTAACAAAGGAAAACATGTTGCTATTCGGTTTGATGCCGCGATGCAGGTTGCCGATGTGTATCTAAACGGAAAACACGTCTTGAAGCATCTCGGTGGTTATCTGCCATTTTATATAGATGTCTCTGATATAGTAAACTATGGAGCAGAGAATAGCATTTTGATTAAGTTAAATAATCAAGATAACCCTAAGATTCCTCCCGGCAAACCGCTGAAAGATTTAGACTTTAATTATTACAGCGGCATTTATAGAAATTCTTGGCTAATAGTTAAAGATAAATTATATATCTCCAATGCCGTTGCAGCAAACCAATCAGCGGGAGGAGGAGTACTTGTTCATTACGAAAATGTAACACCGACTTCCGCAATAGTTGTTGTAAAGACGGAGATTAAAAATGATTTCAAGAAGGCAAGTAAAGCACAGGTACGGTTAACCCTTATCGATCAAGCAAGAAAAAAAGTGACACAATTATTGTCAAAAAAACAATCAGTGAAAGCTAATGATTACGGAACTTTTATCGAAAGCCTCACGATTTCAAACCCGCAATTGTGGTTGCCGGAAACTCCTTATTTATACGAACTCAAAGTTGAGTTGCTACAAAATGGAAATGTAATTGATGAGGAGGTACAGAAGATAGGAGTGAAAACAATTCGAGTAGATAAAAGCGGTTTTTATTTAAATGATAAAAAAATAACAATTCGCGGCACCAATCGACATCA
Organism: Cyclobacteriaceae bacterium; assembly: GCA_036002745.1. Lineage (GTDB taxonomy): Bacteria > Bacteroidota > Bacteroidia > Cytophagales > Cyclobacteriaceae > ELB16-189. The sequence continues at coordinate 6,115 of DASYTA010000261.1, forward strand.
GGATTATCCTTATTTAGGAAACGCAGTTTCTGATAATGCACAGTATCGAGATGCTTATAAAATCAAATTAGCAGGCTTCAATTTTGTTCGTACTTCACATTATCCACAGTCAAGTTCTTTCTTAAATGCTTGTGATGAGCTCGGTATCATGGTGATGGACGCTATTCCTGGATGGCAGTTTACCGGTGATGATGAATTTAATAAAAATAGTTTTCAGAATATCCGAGATATGATTCATCGTGATCGCAACCATGCGTCCATTATTTTTTGGGAGGCGTCGCTCAACGAATCAGGCATGAAGAAAGAGTATATGCAAAAAGCGCATGATATTGTTCACGAAGAGTTGCCATTTCAAAGTGTTTATTCGGCAGGATGGATTAACGAAGTGTATGATGTGTTCTTACCGGCCCGCCAACATGCGAAGGCTCCCGATTATTGGAAAAAATATGATAAAGAAATGCCTTTGCTTGTAGCTGAGTATGGCGACTGGGAATATTATGCGCAAAACGCAGGCTTCAATCAAGCGGCTTACAAAGATTTAAAAGAAGAGGAGAGGACCTCGCGACAACTCAGAGGCTTCGGAGAAAAAAGATTACTGCAACAGGCTTTGAATTATCAGGAAGCACACAATGATAATTTGTATAACAATGCCTTGGGTGATGTGAATTGGTTGATGTTCGATTACAATCGCGGCTATGCGATGGATATTGAGTCATCCGGAATTATGGACATGACTCGGTTGCCAAAGTTTTCGTTTTATTTTTATCAAAGTCAGGCTGATCCTGTAATCGACGGCACACTCTTTAATAAACCAATGTTGTTCATTGTTAATTATTGGCAGAAGGAATCGACAACTGCCATTAAAGTGTTTAGCAATTGCAATGAGGTTGAGCTCTTTTTAAATGGAGAATCCGTTGGAAAGCAACTGCCAGACAAAGATCAATATTCTACGAATTTAAAGCATCCTCCATTCACTTTTACTGTTCCATCATTCAAACCTGGCGAGCTACTTGCTGTCGGTTACATCGATGGCAAAAAAGTCATTGAGCAAAAACAACAGACTCCTGAAGCTCCGTCAAAAATTAATTTTCGCGTTGATTATAGTGGAAAGGAACTGAAAGCTGGGCAGAATGATGTTGTATTTGTTTATGCTGAAGTCGTTGATAAGAATGGAACGATTGTACCAAACTTTTCTGGCGCAATAAAATTTTCGGTGGAGGGTGATGCCGAAATTATTGGTTTATCAACACCAACTGCAGAAGCTGGAATAGCCACCATTCTGCTTAAGTCAGGATCAAATGCCGGCAAAATAAAAGTGTCGGCCTGTGGTGATAATTTAAAATGTGTAGAAATGGTTTTAATCTCAGAGAAGTAAAAAGTAATAATGAAATGTGTTCTATGAAAAATTTATCAAAAATATTCTACTTGTCTCTTTTTGGGCTTTTTCTCATCAGCTGCAGTAAAAGTCAGCCAGCACCGGTAACTCCTCCAACAAATGATAACAATGCTTCATTTTCAAAGGGAGCAGATGTCGGTTGGCTTACACAAATGGAGGCAGCCAGCGTAAAGTTTTATGACAGCACAGGCGCACAGAAAGAGTGCATGAGCTTGCTTAAAAGTTTAGGAATGAATTCAATACGGTTGCGAGTGTGGGTAAAACCAACAGGCGGATGGAATGGTACAGCCGATGTTGTTACAAAAGCAAAACGTGCAAGAGATCTTGGAATGAAAATAATGATCGACTTTCATTACAGTGATACGTGGGCCGATCCAGGTCATCAGACCAAACCGGCTGCTTGGGCAAGTTTGAGTTTTAATAACTTAAAGGATACTGTTTATAGGTACACCAAAAGAGTGATGGATACGCTAAAATTAAATGGCGTAATACCAAGTTGGGTTCAGATAGGAAATGAAACAAATGATGGAATGCTATGGCCTGATGGACGAGTTTCCACTAACCAAAACAACTTCAGCAATTTTGCCGCGCTCATCACACAAGGTTACAATGCGGTGAAGGCTGTAAGCGATACCACAAAAGTAATTGTACATGTTTCCAACGATTACGACAATTCACTTTTTCATTGGATGTTTGATGGATTAAAAACGAATGGAGCAAAGTTTGATATTATTGGCATGTCACTTTATCCTTCCTACGTTTCCGGTGGTTGGGGTACTGCAAATGCTCAATGCCTTTTCAATATGAAAGATATGATTTTGCGATATAGCAAGCCAGTGATGATTGTAGAAGTGGGTATGCCGGTGAATGATCCTGCAACAGCGAAGGTTTGCTTGACGGATCTTATTAGTAAAACAAAATCAATTGCCGATGGAAACGGGCTTGGCGTATTCTATTGGGAGCCTGAGTGCTACAACAATTGGCAAGGTTACGGTCTCGGTGCATTCGATAATAGTGGAAAACCCACGGCGGCAATGAGTGCGTTTAAGTAGAAAGACGAACCGCTTTATTTAAACTGAATCGACTTAAAATTAAAATCTCCCTTCGATACTTTTATTCGAATAACATTTTTTCCTTTCGCAAAAGAAACATCTTTGATAGCCACGTCATGCCATTGATCATTTGCTCTCACATCAACTTCATATTTTTTACCGTTGCACTCGAGAGTAATACCTCCATCAGTTTTGTTGCTCAGCGAAAGTAAAAGGCTGATTTTCTTTACTTGATCAGACGAGATTATATACTGAAGCCATTCACCCGATTCAAAGTGATCAACATAAGCTTGACCTCCTTCTCTTGAGATATCAACACCATCGTTGCGATAGGTACGACCTTGATTCCAACTCGTGTGTTTGCCTCCATTGGCTACCCAATAGTTGGCTGTATCTTTATCGAAATAAGCAAAACCATTTCTTCCCAAATCGTAATCAACGGCAAGTATTGATGCTCCTGATTTTGCCAAATGTTTTTTGAATGGAAGCGTTTCATTCGATCGTGTTTGCCGAAACATCGCATCGATTACGTCTTTATGATAAATACAATTTTCTAATTTTAGATTAGATGCTAATTCCATCAAGCCTTGATAAGCTTCATCCGCAGATGGTTTTTCTCCTTTGTTGTCCCAATAATTTAAAATCTTTTGATAGCCAGCCGGAGTTTTTATTTCCAATGGATTATTGAACCCTAATTTTTTTAATGGCCACCAGGCCCATCCAATTTCATTTTTTTCTACTAACTGAATTGCATCGCGAAACCACAGATTCGAATTCTCACCCGACTCACCTAACCAAACCGGAGCGTTATATTGTTTTCTGATGTCAATAAACTTTTGAATGGACGCTTGATCGTTGTAATTCCAATATTTATGAAAGCTGATCGCCATGTTGTTATCCCACGGAGGAAAAATTCCATTGTAGTTATTGCCCCAGCAATTTCCTTCGATAATAACGATATGCTTCTTGTCGACTTCGCGAATGGCATTCGTAATGTCTACCATTAATTTTTTAAGAGGAGCATTCGTTAATTCAGCACAACCGTTTTTGTCTTCCGCCTTTTCAAATCCCCAATTTGGTTCATTGATGATGTCATAGGCGCCAATCCATGGATTGTTGGCGTAGCGTTCAGCCAGCTTACGCCATAGCGCAATCATTTTTTTCTGATTCATTTCATCTTGCCATAGCGAAGGTTTGGATGGATCGCGATCTGAAATATTTAGGTCATTGCCTTGCCCACCTGGTGTAGCATGCAAATCCAGTATAAGGTAGATCTTATTTGCTGCGCACCATTTCAAAAGAGTATCGGTCATTGCAAATCCTTTTGGGTTCCAGGCATTCAAACCAACAAGAGGTTCTTGCTCCACTGGAAGTGTGAAAAGATTATAGTGCATGGGCAAACGGACGGAATTAAATCCCCAAGCCCTCATCGAGTCAATGTCAATTTTTCGCGTATGATTAGCGAGCCAGGCATCATAAAACTCTTCCGTTTTTACTTTACCTATAAGCTCTTCAATCTTCGTGCGAATTACATTTTGTTGTTGAGGAATACCCTGCACTCTAAGCATATATCCTTCCTGCAACATCCAGCCGCCAAGCCCCATGCCGCGCAAAATTATTCTTTCACCTTTCTCATTTACGATCTGCGGACCATCAGCTTTTAAAAAACCTTGGCTAATTCCTAAAAAGGAAATGAATAGAAAGTTGATTGTTAATAAGGCTCGAAAAGCTTTCATAGGATTTAGTTTGATGGACTATCAAACTTAGGAATAATTTAATCGCCACTTAATTCCCTTCGTGTAATTTTCAATTGCTCGGGTGAGAAAATCTCTTATTTTTATTGAACCTTAATTTCGAACCTATGGATCAGCGCATCATCAATCTATTTGACGAATACACACACAAGCCTCTTACGCGTGATGTGTTTATTAAAAAGTTGGTAATACTTACTGGTAGTACGGCAGCTGCCATGGCTGTACTTCCTTTGTTGGAAGTTAACTATGCTCATGCGGCAACTATTTCAGATCAAGACGATCGATTGATTATAGAAAAAATTTCATATCAGGGTGAAGGTGCTGAAATGAAAGCTTACGTTGCGCGACCAAAAGAAGAGAAAAGATATCCGATAGTTATGGTCATTCATGAAAACCGCGGACTTAATCCACATATAGAAGATGTGACTCGACGAATGGCGCTCGAAGGTTTTTTAGCAATTGCACCTGATGCACTTTCACCATTGGGTGGAACACCTACCGATGCAGATAAAGCACGTGAATTATTCGGTCAACTTGATGCCGCCAAGAATCTCTCCAATTTTATTAAAGGATTTGCTTATGCCAAATCGCGCAAAGACACCACGAAGAAATCCGGATGCATTGGTTTTTGTTGGGGTGGGGGACTGGCTAACCAATTGGCGGTAAATATGCCTGACTTAAATGCTGCTGTTCCGTTTTATGGAAGACAGCCGGATGCTGCAGATGTGCCAAAAATTAAAGCCTTTGTGCAATTGCATTACGGTGGGCTCGATGAGCGTATTAATGCCGGCATTCCTGCCTATGAAGATGCGTTAAAGAAAGCAGGTACACGTTATGAACTTTTCGTTTATGAAGGAGCACAACATGCCTTTAATAATGACACAGCGCCAACACGCTACAACGAAGCGGCGGCAAAGCTTGCCTGGAGCAGAACAATCCAATTATTTAAAAAAGAACTACTGTAGGTTTTAAATTCAGCTTTCGCTGGATTGATTATCAATGTTTACATCATAGCGCTGCTTCAACATCTTCAATCGATAGATGCAAAAGGCAAAGAAGAGTGAATAGCCGCTGATGGCGTAAAACAAAATGTTATGATCTTCAATTGCATCCACCAGGCAGACAATTCCGTTGATCAAAACCAAGATGGTTAAAATCGGTTTCGCCCATCTTACTTTTTTGGAATACAAAATGATAAACAAAAGTAAGATCGCTGACTTTGCCAGTGAGAGTGCGATGTTAACGAATTCAACTTCAAATGCAACAAATGCGTAAGCTAGTTCAAAGAACAAAAAGATTAATACCATGACCATAAACACGATGTGTGCTGATTTCATCGTTGAAAGTTAATAATTCTGCAAGTCGATTTTCTTTTAAGTTATCGTTAATTCTTTCCAAAATCAATAACAACATAACTGATGCCATCAATTGGAGTGAATCCATGGTCATGACCTGGCCGCCAGCGTGGACCGTTAACAAGAATCTCTTTTGCTTTTTCGTCTAATTCTTTATTCAAACTCTTTTCTATTTTGATATCGGTAATTGTGTTTTTGAGTGTGACGCGAAATGATAGTCGAACGTGGCCATTCACTTTCGAAATTACTTTGTTGGCTTCACGCAGTAAGTAAGTTTCCATTTCACTTCTTCCGCCTTCTGGGGTCGGGAAGAAACTACTTTCATCGTAAACAAAATTTTTTCCTTCCGGATTTTGCGAGCGACCTCTTGTCAAGCGTCCATTAATAAAGTATTCTTCATAGTATAATTGGCCGTTGCTGTGTCGGCCAATCCAAAGATCTTGTTTACGACCATCGCGGTAATTCCCTTCTTCAGCAATCACACCATTGCTGTATTTCTTAATCACATGTCCAAAACCATCTTTCACCAGATGTGCGCCTGTAGAGTCCCAATAGTTTTTCAAGAAATAACCATCTCGATAATATTCTTCACTTTCCAACTTGCCATTGCTGTGAAAGTTTTCCCATTTGCCGATGCGCCTGTCATCGCGATAGCGGCCTGCAGATTCATAAGTATGATGGTTAGAGTAATAAATAAAAATACCATCATGTTCGCTATTGTGAAATTCACCTTTCATTTGAACATCTCCGTTCGCATAATAGTCTCTGAGTTTGCCTTGCCAATGACCCAAGGAATCGCGCACGCCGATGCGATAAAATTTACCAGGACTGGATGGAAGCTCTGTCCAGGTTTCATCATACCAAACCTGAATGGGTTCTTGTTGCTTTTCATCGGAGGGAGGATTAACAGGGGCAATCTCTTGTGAGTGCAATCTTCGCGGTAGATAATCCAGCGAAAGGTATTGTCTTATTTCTGTGCCGGCATATTCAATGCTATCCATATAGATGTACGATTCATTTTCAATCATAGTGACACGATAATCATTTTCCTTTTTTCTCCACTGGATGTAATGCTTCAGTTTAAATGTGTCAAGATGTAGAGCTATTGGCAAATAAGGAATTGTGTTGAGCGATTTCAATGTGCTGCCCCATCCGGCGTTTTCTTTTTTAAAGCCATTAGCAAGTTGTTCGTCAGTGAGATCACGTTTTGAAAAAAGAAGTCTGGACGAATCTTCTTGTGCCCATACTTTTTCGAAAAAGTGATAGTACTGAACTTGGTAACGTGGCAGTAAAAAAAATATTACTACCAGTATTGGTGCGAGGAGCGATTCTGGATTGATGCGCTGATTATCATTCTGAATTATCGATAATCCAGCTAGCGCTGCTCCTGCAATTAATCCGCCCATGTGCGCAGCGTTGTCGGCATGAAGTGCCTTCGCAAAGAGAAGGTTGATAATTAAGAAAAGCGCGAAGTTTATGAGAATAGGTGTGACTGAAACACCCTGACGATGCGACTTGAACGCATTGAGTACAACTGAAAAACCAAAGAGCCCGAAAATTGCACCCGAAGCACCAACACCTACTTCGAATAGATTCCAGTACAAGCTAGTCAGAGCTGCAGCTATACCTGCAAGTACGTATACCCAAATGAATTTTTTAGTTCCGATCTCTTGCTCAAGAATTGATCCGACAGAAAACAAAGCGTACATGTTGAAGGCGAGATGCATTAAATGCCCATGAAGAAACATGTGTGTGAATATCCGATACCATTCCTTATCGAGCGTAAGCGGATTAAACTCAGCGCCCATTCGCAATAAGGTCAGTGACCACGCAGGCTCAGAAAATGTTTTTGCCTGGTAGTAACAGTAGGCAAACACCAGGATATTTGAAAATAATAGAAAGACAGTGGCTGGAATTTTTTTGATAAAATCCATAAAGAACTAATACGGCAAAAGGTAAATTATTTTTAAAGGAATTACTGATCTTCGTCCGACTTTTCCTTGCGCCTTTGTTTAGTGGCCTTCACATATTCTTTGTTAGCCCTGAGTTTTTTCTCATGCCTTTTTTGTTTTTTTTCGCCATTCTCTTTTTTATGTCTGGCGATTTGATCTTTGTTAGGTGGGTGTACACCTATTCTATTTTTTTTATTCTTGACTTTTTGTCCGTGCTTCTCGCTTTTTTTGTCCTTGGGTTTCGGTTCGTGCTGCTTGGGTTTTTCTTTCTGCTTACCTTTACTTTGAGCAGAAGCTGCGGTTGCAGCAAAGAATAAAAAACTGGCTAACAACAAGTATCGAATTATCTTTTCCATAGCTTGATATCAAAAAATGGCGCAGTGAAAAGTTTATTTTTATTAAAACTATGAAAAATGCCTGTGAAATCATCTTCTGAAGACAAAATGTTAGATGATTTTCTGAAAGGAAAATCAGAGCACACCCTGGCTTTATACCATCATTTCGTGAAAGAATATCAGCGAATTGGCAAGGTCACTTTGCATCCTGCCAAAACGATGATTGGTGTTGCCACTTCACGAAAACGCATTGCCTACATTACTCAGCTCGGAAAGAATTTTATTCATGTTGTACTTCCCTTCGATCA
>DASYTA010000262.1:0-1556 GCA_036002745.1 Cyclobacteriaceae bacterium
CTGATTTTCACGGGACTTGTAATGTCCTTGAAAAGCATATCGCTCGTTACGCCTGGAATTGGTTCTTCACGAGCTGGATAGATATCCAACAACAACACTTCATCTGCAATACTCAAGCTTTTTGAAAAACCTTCTGCAAAATCACGTGTACGTGTAAATAGATGCGGCTGGAATATCACGGTAATTTTTTTTCCGGCATACATCGACTTCAGTGATTTCAAAAACGCCTCAATCTCTGCAGGGTGATGCGCATAGTCATCGATGTAAATCAATTTCTCAGTACGTATCACAAACTCAAATCTGCGCTTCACTCCAGTGAACGAAGCGAGTGCAGCGCGAATCGTTTTATCATCAATGCCGAGTTGCATTGCAACAACGGTTGCCGCAATTGCATTCTCCATATTATGGAAACCGGGGACGCCAAGCTGAATCTTTTCGAGCTTCAAGCCTGGGCCTTGAAGATCGAATTCAAAAAATCCGTGTTGTGCTTTTACATTGCTGGCAAAAAATTGTCCCCGATTCGTTCCATAAGTTTCTTTTGTAATATGTTTTGTTTCATTGGCCAGTGAAGCCACTGACTCATGAATAATCAAATGACCACCTTTGTTGATCTGGTTAATAAAATCTTTGTATGCAGAGAGCATCTGAAGGTGATCTCCATAAATATCCAAGTGATCTGCGTCAGCCGATGTAACCACCGCTGTCTGTGGAAACAGTCGTAAGAAAGAACGATCAAACTCATCCGCTTCAGCCACCATGATAGTTTGCGGGCTCACTTTTCCATGCATCACCAAATTCGAATCGTAGTTTGCAGTGATGCCACCCAAAAAAGCAACCATGTCCTTGCCAGCACTCTTTATGATATGAGCAATCAACGACGAGGTTGTAGTCTTTCCATGCGTTCCGGCAACTGCAACGGTTTTGTAATTCTTTGTTAGCATTCCTAATACTTCCGAACGCTTAACAATAGTGAAACCACCGGCTTTGAGATAGTTGTACTCTTTATGATCTTTTGGAATAGCAGGTGTAAATACAATCAAGGTTTTCTCTTTGGTGAGATAACCCGGAATCATTTCGATGCGATCTTCAAAATGTATTTCCATTCCTTCTTCCATCAACTCGTGCGTGAGAGGAGACGCTGTGCGATCATAGCCAGCTACCTTCAGGCCTGAGTGCCGGAACCAACGCGCGAGCGCACTCATGCCGATACCGCCAATGCCAAGAAAATAAATGCTATCGTAGTTTTTCAAGTTCATGCGGTAATTAATTTTTCTATTTCATTAACAATTTCCTCCGTTGCGTTTGGCTTGGCCAACTTTGCTATGTTTTCGCTCAACGTTTCGCAGCGTTGCAAATCAAAAATTAATTTCAATGCCTCATCCACCAGAACATCTTTCGCCTCTTCATCGCGTACTAAAACAGCTCCATCAATTTCTACGAGCGCCATTGCGTTTTTTGTTTGATGGTCTTCAGCAACATTGGGTGATGGCACCAGGATGCTCGGTTTCTTCGCGAGACATAATTCAGAAATCGCAAGAGCGCCAGAGCGGGAGATT
>DASYTA010000263.1:0-2798 GCA_036002745.1 Cyclobacteriaceae bacterium
GCCTTCGCTCCCGCTTTATCATTGGTACCACTTCCTCTTGCACCACCAAACGGTTGCTGACCGACCACCGCGCCTGTTGGTTTGTCGTTGATGTAAAAATTGCCCGCGCTATTAGATAATTTTTTTGTTGCCAACTCAACGGCATAACGATCACGTGCGAGAATAGCACCGGTAAGCGCGTACGGAGAAGTTTGATCAACCAATTCTAACGTTTGCTCAAAATTCTCAGCATGATAAATATAGATTGTAAGCACCGGGCCAAAAATTTCTTCGCACATCGTAAGAGAAGAAGCATCTTTTGTAGCAATCACCGTTGGTTCGATGAAGTACCCTTTAGATTTGTCGTACTTACCACCGGCTACTATTTCGTTCAATGGATTTTGCCTGGCTTTCTCAATGTATCCCGAAATGGAGTCAAATGCTTTTTCATCAATGACAGCATTAACAAAATTTCCAAAATCTTCAACGCCACCCATCTTAATGCTCTTCAAATCGCCAATCATGTTGCTCTTTACTTGATCCCACAAGTTGGAAGGAATATAGGCACGAGAAGCAGCTGAACATTTCTGACCTTGGTATTCAAACGCGCCACGAACCAATGCCGTAGAGACTTCTTTTGGATCTGCACTTTTGTGAGCTATCACAAAATCTTTTCCACCGGTTTCGCCAACAATGCGAGGATAAGATTTGTATTTGCTGATATTTTCACCAATGGTTTTCCACATGCCGTTGAATACGCCGGTACTTCCTGTGAATTGAATACCGCCAAAATCTTTGTGATTAAAAATCACTTCTGCGGCATCGGGGCCACTCACATAAATTAAGTTTATCACTCCATCGGGCAGCCCAGCTTCTTTCAAAACCTGCATGATCACGTTGGCGGCATAAATTTGTGTGTTGCTTGGCTTCCATACTACAGTATTTCCCATCATGGCCATACTTGTAGGCAAGTTTCCAGCAATGGCAGTGAAGTTAAATGGAGTAAGTGCAAACGTAAAACCTTCCAGCGGACGATACTCAATTCTGTTCCAAACTCCAGGTGACGAAATGGGTTGATCATTATAAATCTCACTCATGAATGAAACATTGAAACGAAGGAAGTCAATCAGCTCACAAGCTGAATCAATCTCCGCCTGAAACGGACTCTTCGATTGGCCCAACATTGTGGCAGCATTGATTTTATACCGATAAGGTCCGGCTAATAAATCAGCAGCTTTCAAAAATATGCTCGCGCGATTTTCCCAACTTAAATTTTCCCAAAGTTCTTTTGCGGCCATGGCCGCATCGATCGCCTGCGTTACGTGGCTTTTGTCGCCTTGATGAAAGTATCCTAAAGTATGCTTGTGGTCGTGAGGGGGAGATAATTTTTTCTTGTTTCCAGAACGTACTTCTTCTGCGCCAATGTACATGGGGATATCCAACTCTTGAGCCCGAGCTTCTTCTATCGCTTTCTTTAACAGCGCTCTCTCTTTTGTGCCTGGAGCATATGATAGAACTGTTTCGTTTTTAGGTACTGGAACTTTGAAAAATCCGTTGGACATGGTGTTTTATTATTTTGAAAGGTTCGAGACAAATTAAGGGTTCAAAATTAACAAAATACTACTCACAGAAAGTTCATCAGGTCCCGTAAAGTTGAAATCTCAAAATTGACTTCCGATTGATGCTTGATTCCACCGGGATTATAAAAGACTGAGTCAATGGCGGCATTTTTTGCGCCAGCAATATCCGTAAGAAGGTTATCACCTATCATGATGGTTTCATGAGCCTCCACTTTGTTTTCGCTCAACGCAAATTCAAAAATCTCTTTTGCTGGTTTTTTATGGCCAGCGCGCGCGGATGTCACTACATCTTTAAAGTAATGGTGAATGCCTGATGATGTCATCTTGGTAGATTGTATCTCATCAAATCCGTTGGTTACAATCACCAGCGGATATTTTGGAAGAAGATAATCAAGCACTTCTTTGCAGCCATCCATCAAATTTTTCTTTTTAGGTGAATGCTGCAAGTACTCATCTGAAAATTTCAAAGACATTTCATAATCATCCACACCTAGCTCCTTTAAAACTTTATGAAAGCGCTCGTTGCGAATAACATCGCGATGAATCAGCCCGCGATCATACAGATCCCATAACTCATTATTAATGGTATAAAAACTTTTATGCAAATCGGAATCGCTGATGACTCCCTGCTTTTTTAATTCAAACTGCAAGTAAAGTTCCGACAACGCTTCACGTGAATTGGTCTCGTAATCCCACAAGGTGTGATCAAGGTCAAATAGAATACACTTGTAATTTTTCATTTATAATTTACACATGCCCAAGGGGCTTCATCTTTAATTTGTTGAGTGTTAACTCACGGTTGGTGTACATCGTTTGAAAAATCTGTTGGTCCCTTTGCAACACAGGATCACGTCTTAGGAACTGCAGAATTTGTTGGGTGATGTCAAACACTTCGTCTTTGATTTGGTAAAACATCCATTGGTTGAATTTGCGTGAAGTGAGTATGTCTGAATTTTTAAGATAAATGAGATGGCGCGAAGTCTTAGTCTGTGTGAATTCTAAAATATTTTCCAGGTCAGTGATGCACATTTCACCGTTGGTCATAATCAAGTGCAAAATGCGAAGGCGTGATGTATCGCTGCAGGCTAAAAAAATCTGCGCACCCAGATCGATATTGAAATGTTTTAAGCGCATGGCGGCAAATTTAAACCGGGATTAGGCATTAACAACTTGAGCGGGCATAAATTTCTCTATTCGCTTCACTTTACTGATTAATATGATTAACCTGATTTTTCATCA
>DASYTA010000264.1:0-3695 GCA_036002745.1 Cyclobacteriaceae bacterium
CGATGAAAAAATTACTCTTGTTTCTCCTTACTGCCTACAGCTCTTGTGCCTTTGCACAAAAATCTTTTTTCGGTGTTAATGCCGGGATTAATGTGGCAACTCAGAGGGAGCGCTTCGAAGCCAGTCCCCCAGCTACTTCACATAACTCTTATTTGGTTTACCCAAATGTTATTAAACCTGCTTTTGGTTTGTTTTACCAAAAAGGTTTTTCGGGTGCCCAGGATGTACTGGCAATTAGAGTCGAAGCAAAATACATGGGAATGGGCTACCAACAAATTGGTCCGTCACCTTTTGATAAAAGCATTGAGATCGACTATCTAACTTTTCCAGTTTCTCTTTTTTATTCAGCCAATAAGCACCTGAGTCTTTCTGCCGGGCTTTATCTAAGTTTCATACTGGGTGGAACAGAAATCAATAATCAAGCCATCACGAAGACCTATCATAAAAATGATAATGGTTTTAGTTTCGGATTAGAGCACGATGTTTTTAAGAATTTTGCTATGGGCGTAAATTACATTATTGGAATAAAAAATATCATACTTGATGACTCTAATGGTGCAACCAAATACACCAACCGGGCTCTTCAATTCACTTTGATTTATAAATTCAAGAAAACAAGTTAACACCATGAACATCGCTATGCTTGGCTCTGGCTTCATCGGCCGCTTTTATGCAGACTCATTACAAGGCTATCGGAGCAAAGACAAAATCGTAAGCATCTATTCCAGAAAAGAAGAGAGTATAAAAAAATTTGCTGCCGACTACAAAGTACCTTTTGCTACAACAAACATGGAAGAAGCCATTGCAAGGCCTGAGGTGCAAGTGGTTTGTATTTCGTTGCCTAATAATCTTCACGAAGAAGCGGTGATGCTTTGCTGCAAACATAAAAAGGCCGTGATGACTACAAAGCCACTCGGTCGAAATGCACAAGAAGCGCAACGTATGTTGGAAGCTGTTGAGAAAGCAGGAATCTTCAATGGCTATCTTGAAGATCTTGTATACACTCCAAAATTTCTGAAAGCACATGAAAGTGTAAAGAATGGCGCTTTGGGAAGAATTCTCTGGGCGAAGTCGCGTGAAACTCATCCCGGTCCGCACAGCGATTGGTTTTGGGATATTGAGCAAGCAGGCGGTGGTTGCATTTTAGATTTAGGCTGTCATTGTGTAGAGATAGGTCGCAGCTACATCGGCAAAGACATTAAGCCAATCGAAGTCATGTGTTGGGCCGATACGCAAGTGAAACCAATTGATGCCGAAGACCACGCGATCGGTTTGGTGAAATATGAAAATGGCGCCATCGGTCAATTTGAAGTGAGCTGGACGTTTCGTGGTGGACTTGATTTGCGCGATGAAGTGATGGGCAGCGAAGGAACAATTTGGATTAACAATTTTTTACGCACAGGATTTGAAATGTTTACTACGGGCAAAGGTGCAGACTACGTTGCCGAGAAGGCAGAGAGTAATACCGGTTGGTTATTTCCAGTGGGCGATGAGTTGAACGAGCTTGGTTACAACCACATGTTCATGGATATGTTTAACGCGATTGAAAAAGGAACACAGCCTAAAGAGACTTTTTACGACGGCTATGTAGTGAATGCAATTTTGGATGCCGCTTATAAATCAGCGAAAAGCAAATTGTGGGAACCTGTTCAACTCAACATCTGGCGCGGAAAAACCGGTGTAAGCAAAGACAGTCACCTGCAATCGTACGATGCTGATCATTATTTAGTGAAAGAAGAAGTAACGCACTACGGTGCCAAGAAATTGATCTTGAAAAACAAAAAGACCGGAAAGATTATCGAGCGAGTTGGATAATTTAATTACTCACTAATTCAAGTTTTGGTTTTGACATTGGCTGGATCTTAAAATAAGTGAGACTACGCCATAACCATTCCACCGGACCAAAACGGAAATTCTTTAACCACCACTTGCTAAAGAAAATTTGGAAAATAAAAACGGCAAGGCCAATGAGCATACAAGGAAGCGCCCCAAGATCTCCCAGCAGTCCTAAGCCGACAGAGAAGTAAATAAAAAATCCAAAAAGAGTTTGCATTAGATAAGTTGTAAGGCCCATTCTGCCTAAGGCATAAAACTGCATGAGCCTGGGTTTCCATTTTTCTTTTCTGAAAAGAAGTAAAATAGCCATGACGTAAAGCACCGCTAAGCACGCACTGAAAACGTCATACGCCAATCCACCAACGGCCCATCCCGTAGCCGCGTTTATTTTAAGTCCTGCCGCTTGTGTTCCTCCGAAAAAAGCCACGGCAAAAATTACACTGCCAAGAATTGTCCACAGCGAAATCTTGCAAAGCTTTTTTATCCAAGGAATTTGTTCTTCCCATTTTCCAAAAAAGTTTTTCCTGCCGGAGTAAAGTCCTAACAAGAAAAGCCCGAGCGTGATATAAAGGCGTCCAGAAGAAATTTGATAATCAGCCTTCTCTGTGAAGACATGTAAATTAGCTTTCAGGATGTCGAAGTATGATCCGGATTTTACTGTATCAAAGTAAAGTTGCAATTGCTTTTGATCGGTATTAGGAAAAGGGTTAATCTGAAAAACAGCTTGATAAAGCCTCACGCCAAGGGAGGGAATATTAAATATCAGAAGGAGAGCAATAATCAAAAGTGTTTTGCCAGAAAGTTTATAACATAATAGAAGAGAAAAACCAAGCACAGCATATATGGTAAGTATGTCTCCGCGATAATGAAGGTGATGAAGAAATCCGATGGCGAACAACACGATCAATCTCCAGGCGAAGCGAGCTAAAAATGCTGGTGACCCGTTATTCTTATCCATTTGAATGAAAAAGCTAAGACCGAACAAGAAGGAGAAAATCATATAAAACTTTCCCTGTATGAAGATGAAGGAGAATCCTTGCACAATATTATCGGCAATATTTTTTGCTCCGAAATCTTTAACTGCTTCTGGCGGTTGACCGGCATAATATTGTTCTGTAAAGTGAACGATGATAATACCGAGTAATGCGAAGCCCCGTAGGATGTCGATAATCTCGATACGATCTTTTTTCAGTTCAGTAAGTTTTTCCATGGATTCAGTTAACGGTTTATCAAAAAGTTGGTTGCGAAGATTAGAATTCAGATCCTGGCATTTTTTAAACCAATCCTTGAAACACTACTCTAATTGTCTCGAAAATTTCACCCTAGATTTTATTATATTGGTGTATGATTAAACAGGCATTTATTCCGGGAGCTTTTTTCCTGCTTTCAATCTGTCCTTGCGTTGCGCAAGTCATTGGCAAAGACTTTCCCAGTATGACTGCAGAGACTGTCGAAGATAAAAAAGTAAACTTACCTCAAGACACAAAAGGCAAATACACTCTTCTTGGCCTTGCTTACTCGAAGAAATCAGAAGATGAATTAAACACCTGGTATAATCCAGTCTATTCTACTTTTATACAAAAGCAAACCGGCATGATTCAAGGTTTTAGTTACGATGTTAACGTCTATTTTGTGCCCATGTTTACTGGTGTAAATGCCGCTGCCGCAGGCACTGCCAAACGAAAGGCTATCAAAAATGTTGATCCTCTAATACTACCCTACGTTTTGTTTTATAAAGGTGAGCTGAAAAAATACAAAGACGAACTTGATTTCGAACGAAGGGACATTCCATATTTCTATGTACTAAACCCTGATGGAAAAATCATTTTTGCTACCGATGGTCCTTATAGCCGTGCAAA
>DASYTA010000265.1:0-9222 GCA_036002745.1 Cyclobacteriaceae bacterium
CGGACAAGCCGACCTGCTTATAGGGAATAATGTTTTGGCACATGTTCCAGATATAAATGATTTTGTTTCAGGATTGAAAAAATTCCTGAAGCCAGATGGAGTCATTACGATGGAATTTCCGCATTTGCTCAAACTGGTTGAGAACAATCAATTCGACACCATTTATCATGAGCACTTCTCCTACTTATCATTTTCAACGGTTGAGCGGATATTCAAATACCATGATCTCACGCTGTTTGATGTCGACGAGATTCCAATGCACGGCGGATCAATTCGCATATACGCAAAACACACCGAAGATCGATCTAAACGAATCTCCTCGAATGTAGCAGCCCTGCTCAAAACGGAAGACCGGGCAGGAATGCTTAAGCTGGAGTTTTATAAAAACTTCGATGAAAAAGTGAAAGAGACTAAACGTAAAATTCTGGATTTCCTGATTCAGGCGAAGAGAGAGGGGAAGACAGTAGTTGGTTACGGAGCTCCTGGCAAAGGCAATACGTTGTTAAACTACTGCGGCATTCGCACCGATTTTATCGACTTCACGGTTGATCGTAGCCCACACAAGCAAAACAATTATTTGCCTGGCACACTGATCCCAATATTCAGCCCGGAAAAAATCAAAGAGGTGAAACCTGATTACATCTTTATACTTCCATGGAACATCAAAGAGGAGATTATGGATGCCCACTCCTATGTCAGTGACTGGGGTGGCAAATTTGTTATTCCCATCCCTGAGTTAAAGGTTTTTGAAACTGTCTTACAAGAAGATTAAGAGACAAAAGAAGTTATGATACTTGTAGATATCGCCCTCGCAAAAAGAGCAAGGGAAAATGATCCCATCCGCGTGGGGATGATCGGTGCCGGATTTATGGGTAAGATAATTGCGTTGCAACTCTTACGGTCCGTAAAAGGAATTGCATTGGTTGCGATTTATAACAGGAATATCACTGCAGCACAGCAGGCCTATGAAGGTGCCGCCATATCATCTTATGAAACCGTAAGTACTCAATCTTCTCTTGAAGAGAGAATAGGACAGGGAGCATATTCAATTGTTGATGATCCGATGCTGATTTGCCGAGCTAAAAACATTGACGTAATCATTGAAGTGACGGGCGCCGTAGAGTTCAGTTCTCATGTTGTGATGGAAGCCATTCGCAACAAAAAGCATGTGGTATTGATGAATGCAGAACTGGATGCAACTATCGGCCCCATCTTAAAGACATACGCAGATGAAGCTGGAGTAATTCTTACCAATTGTGATGGCGATCAGCCTGGAGTGCAAATGAATCTTTTCCGTTTTGTAAAAGGCATCGGCTTAAGGCCAGTGTTGTGCGGGAATATCAAGGGATTACAGGATCCCTACAGAAACCCGGATACTCAAAAAGAGTTCGCGGCAAAGTGGGGTCAAAAACCAATCATGGTTTCCTCTTTTGCTGACGGCACAAAAATGTCATTTGAGCAGGCTGTTGTCGCAAACGCAACAGGCATGACTGTTGCAAGGAGAGGTATGTATGGATTCACAGCGCAAGGACTGCCATTAAAGGAGGCCGTCAAAAAATATCCCATTGATTTACTTACAGCGGGGCCGGGGATTGTGGATTACCTTGTCGGTGCAGAACCAGTACCAGGCATTTTTGTACTGGGTACACATGATGATCCTCAGCAACAACACTATTTAAATCGTTACAAATTAGGTGAAGGTCCTCTATACCTTTTTTTTACTCCCTATCATCTTTGTCATTTTGAAATCGCGTTTACTTGCGCCAGAGCGGCACTGTTCAACGATGCTACGATCACTCCTCTAGGGCCACCCTACGTGGATGTAGTCGCTACTGCGAAACGGGATTTACTTGAAGGAGAGGTCATCGACAGCATCGGAGGATTTTTGACTTATGGACAATGTGAGACAGCACTCATCTGTCACGAACAACAACTGCTTCCGATGGGACTTGCGGAGGGCTGCGTACTAACGCGAAACATTGCCCGTGACGAAGTCATCTCGTACAGTGATGTCATACTTCCACCCGGTAGGTATGCTGATCAATTGCGCGAACAGCAGAATAAACATTTTTACGTTTCCGACTATTCTTCGCTACAATACCTATGACTTCGCACTGAAATACTTGCTTTCCCGGAATCATGACTTTATGAATAAAAATGACAATCTGGAAATAATTCGAGGACTGGCCGCACTTGTAGTTGTCTTATGCCATATTATTGGAAAAATACCTATTCCAATTTTTCAAAAGTCAGTGCTATTTAGTTTGCTTGGAAATTGGGGGACAGAAGCAGTGATTATATTTTTTGTTCTTTCAGGCATCGTGATCGGGATTTCGCAAGAAGCAAAGCCTAAGGACAGAAGCGCATTTATTAAAAATAGGTTGTTGCGTATAATACCCATATTTCTAATCGGATTCTTGCTTTCGTTGATTGCAAATATCCTGTATCATCATTCATTACCCAGCATAAGCGTAATGTTGGGCTCCTTATTTTTTGTAAGCACTCTTCAGGGATGGATTGTTGAGCCTTTAGAGTTTAATCCCGTCATTTGGAGCCTTAGTTTTGAAATGTTCTTCTATTTGATTTTTTCGTTAACAATAAATAATAAGAAGGTCGCTTTGATTTTATGGTGTTTACTCAGTGTCTTGTGCATTCCCTTGTATTACACTGCCAGTATAACTTCGGGGATAGCAAAGCATTTCATTGCCATGTTTGCATTTTCGTCAATTTGGTTAGTAGGATATTTTATTCAAAAAAATAAGCATCGGTTTTGCTTTAATTTTGTGAATGCCTTGTTCTCGCTCTTTACGTTACCATTGGTAAGCCGCTTGTCGATAACGGCAGATCATTATGATGTTATTAAGTACCTCATTTTTGCATTCCTTAGTGTCCCCTTATTTGGCTACATACTAAAACCCGTAAGGCTTAAATTCAATAATGCACTTGGTCTTCAGATATCAATAACTCTTATACTAATCACATTTCTCCATTTTTATTCAGAATCATCTGCTTATAACAAATTAATATATTCAGCACTTCCGTTTGCTGCTTTTCTAGTTTTAGGATTTAAGAATTTCTTTGTAAGAGTATATGCTGTGGTGAGCCCTTCTCTTGTATTTCTGGGAGGAATCTCTTACTCGCTATATGTACTTCACTATCCAATAATTTTTTTGACTCTATTTTTTCTTACAAATTACCTTTTCCTGGTAATATTAATTTCTTTACCAAGTGTTTTCCTGGTTTGCATTTTTTTAGAAAAAATTTATCAGAAAAGAATAATGTCTTTTATTCGAAGATAAAATCAGTTTCAATACCACCGTGTCGGTGTTCTCTCAGTTGGTGCGCTTTTGTAACTCCTACATTTAATGTATCGCGTAGCTCCGTCTTTTATATACACGAAGGTTTATTAGAACTTGAGTAAATAGTGCGAGGCTAGAAGGTACTAAAATGTATCGAATATTGTAGCAATTATTAAGCATCAATAGGATTCAGAAGCTGCTCAAAGATGCCTTCTGAATCCTACCACCGAAAGACAAAGTTCATTTGCCCCAAGTGAAAAAATCATTCATACGAGAAGGTTTTTATTGAAATGGCTTCAAAAGCTAAGTCAATATCGAACCACCAAGATCAACAATGTGGCCTCATTAATGTAATTGAATAATAATAAACTAGATTCAAATAAAAAGCCCCGGAGAAATCCGAGGCTGATTTGATTGGGTTTTTAAGTAGTCCGTACGGGAATCGAACCCGTGTTACCAGAATGAAAATCTGGTGTCCTAACCCCTAGACGAACGGACCTTCGCTTAAAAGAGGCGCAAAGATAGCCCGCTCGTTTGGATTTGCAAACGCATGAAATAAAATAATTGACCAAAGAGAATTTTTTCGTTGGTTTTGGCATTATGGAAATATACTTTTGAGACCGCAAAATTTAATTTTAACCCAACTAACATGACAAAAGTCGGAATTAATGGATTTGGCCGCATCGGGCGTCTCGCTTTCCGGGCAGCTATAGAAAGAAAAGATATTGAAGTAGTAGGTATCAACGATATTGTTGATCCTGATTACATGGCATACATGCTTAAGTACGATTCAACCCACGGCCAGTTTAAAGGTACTGTTTCAGTAAAAGACAAAAACTTAGTGGTTAATGGAAAAACAATCCGTGTTACCGCAGAAAAGGATCCAGTCAATTTGAAATGGTCAGAAGTGGGCGCTGAGATTGTCATCGAGTCAACCGGTTTATTCTTAACACAAGCCGATGGGCAAAAGCATATTGCTGCAGGTGCAAAGAAGGTATTGATGTCAGCTCCTGCTAAAGACGATACTCCAACTTTTGTAATGGGTGTGAACCACAAAAAACTAACTGCTCAACATACCATCGTTTCAAACGCTTCATGTACCACCAATTGCTTAGCTCCAATAGCAAAAGTATTGAACGACAAGTTTGGAATTGTTGAAGGTTTGATGAGTACTATACACGCTGTTACCGCTACGCAAAAAACAGTTGACTCACCTTCAGCTAAAGATTGGCGCGGAGGACGTGGTGCATATCAGAATATTATTCCTTCATCAACAGGTGCAGCTAAAGCGGTAGCATTGGTTATCCCAGAATTGAAAGGGAAATTAACTGGAATGTCTTTCCGCGTTCCAGTGGCTGATGTATCAGTTGTCGACCTAACTGCACGCTTGGCAAAACCTGCCACGTATGAGCAAATTAAAACTGCGATGAAAGAAGCATCCGAAGGTGAATTGAAAGGTATTCTTGGCTACACAGAAGATGATGTTGTATCTCAAGACTTTTTAGGAGATGCACGCACATCAATTTTTGATGCAAAGGCAGGGATAGCACTGAACGACAATTTTGTAAAAGTGGTGTCGTGGTATGATAACGAGTGGGGTTACTCCAATAAATTGATTGATATGGTGCAAGAGCTCGCGAAGTTCTAAATCCATCAAGTTCTCAAACAAAAAAAGACGCCATGTGCGTCTTTTTTTGCTTTACGTTTATTTGGTAAACGATGAAAAATTACCCTTCAAATTTGTTAAATTGCCTTAATTTGTGAATATGATCCAAACCTCTGGTGTAGATATCGCTAAGGTAAAAACAAGCTATTTCAACCTTTTGGCAGTCATGATGACCCGCCAGCAAATTGAAAGCAAATACATTCGATGCTTGGTGAAGTGGGGAATTCAACTAGGCGTAAATGTAGATGATCTCAAAGAGATGGAAATAATAAAGGCTACGATACCTTCCGACAAGGCAGGAAGACTGGAGGCTCTTTATCACCTTATTTACATGATTTATTTGGACAAAGTAGTAGAAGACGTCGAATTAGAAGTCGCGACCACCTATGCCGAAAAGCTTGGCTTTCAAAGAGGGTTAGTAGGTGACTTATTTAAGTCAATTGCCACTCTTGGCTACGACAATTACTCAGTTCGGGATGTGCGCAAGGAAGTAGAGGATTTCCTCAAGCTTCAAAATTCCTGATCCTCAATTATTTAAGTAATTTAAGCTTCACTCCTAAAGTAACGTCACGGATGTAGGTTTTGGTGGGGATTTCAAAAAATCCATCAGGTGAACGAATGCACCTTTACAACACTAAACACAAAACTTATGAGCACCATGAAGATGATTAGCAACGCCGGGTTAAAGAGCCGCATCCGTCAAGTTTTGTTCTTAATAATCGTTATTATTATCGGCATACTCATTTCAAACGTGTTGGGAGCCTAAGACATTAGGACGCCCGTTCTCGATAGATATAATTTACTTACACTATTAATATTACCCTTGCTTTCCGCTTGGGTTTTTTATTTCCATCAATTAAAGATAATTGCAAGTTGGGTAGCTTTACGCTATGCAAACAAGCACAGAAATTTTTCTAAATAATCTGGCGCAGACCTCTCCTTCTCCTTTCCTAATCGAAATACAAAAGGCAGAAGGTGTTTATCTCATTTCGCCGGACGGAAAGAAATACATCGACATGATCTCTGGCATTGGTGTGAGCAACATCGGGCACCGTCATCCAAAAGTTGTTCAAGCGATCAAAGATCAGCTTGACAAACATTTGCATGTGATGGTTTATGGAGAATACATTCAGGGCGTTTCTAACCAACTAGCAAAGAAACTTACTGAACTTTTGCCCTCCACTCTTAACTGCGTCTATTTTGTAAACTCGGGAACCGAGGCCAATGAAGCAGCCTTAAAATTAGCAAAGCGTGCCACTGGCCGCACTCAAATTATTTCTTGCAAAAAATCCTATCATGGAAGCACCCATGGCTCAATGAGTGTATCCGGAAATGAAATCAAAAAGAATGCGTTCCGTCCACTCCTTCCTGACGTAAAGTTCATCGAGTTCAACAACGAAGAAGATGTACAACAAATTTCAGAACGAACCGCCTGCGTGATCATGGAAACTGTGCAAGGAGATGCAGGTGTACGTGTCCCTACTAAAAAATATTTTCAGGCAGTAAGAAAAAAATGCGATGAAGTTGGTGCATTGCTCATCCTTGACGAAATCCAATGTGGCATGGGTCGAACGGGGACTTTGTTTGCTTTTGAACAATTCGGAATTACGCCAGACATACTCACTATCGGTAAAGCATTTGGAGGTGGTTTGCCAATTGCAGCTTTCATTTCCAGTCGTGAGAAAATGAAATTGTTTACCCATGATCCGATGCTCGGCCACATTACAACATTTGGTGGCAATCCGGTTTGCTGTGCTTCGGCTTTGGCAACATTGCAAGTGATAGAGGATGAAAAAATTCTTAACAAGGTTGAGTCGAAAGGAAAACTTATTGAAAGTTTGCTCAGTCATCCAAAAATTAAAGAGATTAGAAGAATTGGGTTAATGTTTGCGATTGATTTTGAAAACGAAGAACGAGTAAACCACATCGTGCAATACTGCAAAGAAAATGGTGTAATCTGTTATTGGTTTCTCTCCCATCCTTATAGCTTTCGGATCGCTCCTCCCCTAACAATTGCCGAAGAAGAAATTCGAATGGCGTGTAATGTCATTTTGAGAGCAATCGAAAATTCGTGATCTTTCAATTAATGGAGACACTAAATACTCAGAAGCTCGATAAAATTTTCAAGTCCCTGGCTATCATTGCCATGGTAATCGCTGCGTTGATCTTAACGAAAGACATTGTGCTTCCCATTTCATTTGCCGCTTTGTTTTCCATTGTTCTACTTCCCTTAGCCAAAAGAATTGAAAATAAAACAGGTCGAATTTTCTCTATTATCATTACACTGCTTTGTGCTATTTTAGTTGTCGCTCTTTTTTCGTGGTTTATTATCTCTCAATTAACAAGCTTAGTCAGCAGCTTGCCCGACTTGGAAAACAAGTTCTATGCGCAGGTAAATATCGTTAGCTCATCGCTAAGTGAGCAATTCAATATCAGCATAGAAGAACAAGGGCAACTCCTCAAAGAAGCGATAAAAAATCTCTCTGATAACGCTGCAGATTTACTCGTTTCAACTTCTTATTTGGCTTATTTCTTCATTCAAGTCCCGATTTACATTTTCTTGTTTTTGTTTTACAGGGATCGTTTCAGGGATTTCCTACTGGCATTAAGGATAGGATCAGACCTGAAGTGGAAAGATGAAATACAAGGTGTTGTGCGTCACTATATTTCTGGGCTGGGCCTTGTTGTATTTATTGCTGGGGTTCTCAATAGCATTGGCTTATTGGTTTTAGGAATTCAACACGCCATCTTTTTTGGATTTCTTTCTGGGCTTCTCACCATGATTCCCTATGTTGGAATTACCATTGGAGCGACGCTCCCTACCATTTTAGCGTTAATCACTAAAGACAGTATATGGTATGCCATAGGTGTAATCAGTGTCCACATGTTTGTACAATTTTTGGAAGGCAATTTTATTACTCCAAGAATTACGGGTTCAAGAATTAGCATCAATGCCTTGGCCGCAATTATAGCTTTGTTGGTAGGAGGAAAAATTTGGGGAATTGCGGGGATGATTTTAGCTGTTCCGGCCGTGGGTATTTTGAAGATTGTCCTTTCTTATTCTAATGAACTAAAACCTTTGGTCATCCTTTTAGGAGATGAAAAAGAACCTGAGGTCATGCCGATCGAAGAAAATAAAAACTAGATTTATCAGTATGAAGAAATTCATTTGCCTATTGCTTGCGCTAATACCGCTTAGCAATTGGCCCCAAAGTTTAGAAGAGTTATGCAAGCAGCGGGTGGATTCGAATGAGATGCCAGGAATTGCTGTTGCAACAATTGAGGAGGGCAAGAGTAAATTCTTCTCTTATGGTCAATCTAGTTTATCTTCGCACGAGCCAGTTACCTCAAAGACTCTTTTCGAAATCGGATCGGTCACTAAAACATTTACTTGTTCAGTCCTTGCATATCTTGCGCAAAAACATGAAGTTGCCCTAACTGATCCAGCACAAAAGCACTTGCCTTCATCTATCCTATTGCCGGAGAAAAATAAAAAATCCATTACGTTACTTCACCTCGCCAGCGCTCATTCAGGGCTCCCGCGCATGCCCGGAAACTTTAGCCCAGTCGATCAGTCCAATCCGTATATTGATTACACCGAGAAAGAATTAACTGCCTATCTCAATAATTGCGAGTTGAAGTATGAGCCCGGGACAACCTACGAATATTCAAACTTAGGAATGGGATTACTGGGATTCATTCTTACTCAAGAAAAAAACAAACCGTATTCTCAATTGATTAAAGAGATCATACTTTCTCCATTGGGTATGAACCAAACCTTTATAAGTGGGCTTGAGAAAAGTAAACTCCTTGCAACTGGTTATCGGGACAACAGTCCAACGAAAGCGTGGACGTGGAGTAACCAAAGTGTGCTCACCGGTGCGGGTGGCATTGTATCAAATGCAGAAGACATGCTTAAGTTTGTTGCCGCTCAATTGAATTCGGATAACTCAACGTTGACCTCAGCATTTAAAGAAGCCCACAAGGAACGAAATGAAGCGGGTGATACCACTATGCAGATTGGTTTGGGCTGGCATATAAGAAAACATAAATACATTTGGCACAATGGTGGAACAGGAGGGTTTCGCTCTTTCATTGGATTTGATCCTGTGAAGAAAAGAGGAATAGTAATCCTGACTAATTCCACCACCGGTGCTGACGATTTAGGATTTCATTGGCTTGATGAATCAGTTCCCCTAAAGCAAGTTAAAAAACAGATATCACTTGATCCAACCTCATTAAAGGAATATGAAGGAG
>DASYTA010000266.1:0-2650 GCA_036002745.1 Cyclobacteriaceae bacterium
TTCCTTTAGCCTCCGCTTTTCCGGGTTGATCTTGTACCGTAAATTCAACGGTAAGAGGATTATGTTTTAAATTATTGAATTGATTTCGTGAAGGATTCCAGGTAAGCAAGCCCGATGAAGACAAACTCATTCCTTCCGGCATTTGTGATGGAGAAATTTTAAAAACTAACGGATCTCCATCTAAGTCACGAACATAATCCGAAGAAATCTGATACTGATTTAGTGTAGATTGTTTTACATAAAAGGAAGGAAGTTCATCCACTTCAGGTGGGCGGTTTTGATGAAGGATGATAAAGTTAGTAGTCGCTCTCACCTTACGTCCATCTTTCCATTCTGCTTGAAAAATTAAATTTATTTCTTTTTGTGTCTCCAAACGGTCGGCTAGATCAAATGACGGCTTCCACGAAAAATTTCCCAACGAATCAAATTGAATTCCATAGCCATTAACTCCCTCGATCGAAAACTTCGGAACAGAGGGGTCGTTCACCTTCACTTGAAAAGTAAGTGTTTGTCCTTCCTTCACCTTATTCCAATTTTCTGCATCAGGAAAAATCAATAGCTGCGAAAATGAAATGCCGGGAATCAGGATCAATAGACAAAGAAAACGAAACACCATTTCTTCTTTTAAATTTGAGGTGTAAAGGTAGTGCATTGAGCTTTTTCCAAAATCTGTAATCTATAAGGGAATCCTACATAAGCAAATGAAAAAAAAGCCTGAAAAAAAGGAACGTAATTTTTTTGAAGATGTGTATGAGGTAGTCATGCTCGTGCCCAGGGGCCGCGTAACCAGCTATGGTGCCATTGCCCGATATCTCGGCACCGCCATGAGCGCGCGAATGGTGGGCTGGGCAATGAATGGAGCCCATACAGAAAAGGATATCCCAGCGCACCGTGTGGTGAACAGCCAGGGCCTGCTTACGGGCAAACATCACTTTAAAACGCCTACAGCAATGCAAAAAGCCCTTGAAAAAGAGGGAACTAAGGTGCTCAAGGACAAAGTGGTGGACTTCGAAAAAAGATTTTGGGATCCTGCCAAGGAGCTACTTTAAGAGAATCGATTTCCCAATCAGGGACAAATCAATAAAGCTGATCCTTCAAATTTCGATCCAATAAGCGATTCCTCTGCTGGCATGGCTTTCGTCTTAGTGTGTCCAAACACAAACGAACAATGAAGGTTACAATCATTATCGCGATCTGCCTGAGCCTCTTCACGGCATCCGTTGCTGTGTTCGGGGTTGGCGCCAAAGCAGTTCATGTGGTCTCCTCCAAACAAAAAGACCTGTTTGTTTTTAAAGTGAATAAAAGTTGGCAGGGCGCACGAGTTGAATTGCTCGCTCCTAACGGTGATGTGATTTCTCGCCAGCGATTAATGAAACAAAAAATGGTTTTCAACTTTAGCGAAATGAAACCAGGAACTTATAAGATCACAGTCACCAAAAACCATCACACCGAAGAATTTCAATACATCAAAAAATAACATTCACCATCGACAAAAAATTACCACAAATGAAAAAAATTCTCCTCCTGATTTTTGTTTTGCTTCTTATCCTGGTGAAAGCTTCTTACTCCAATGAAAAACAGCACAACAACTTTGAAGTAATTACCATCAAATAAAATCCAAATGAAAAAGATATTCATCGCGCCGGTTTTGTTGCTTTCAATAGCATCCATTACTCAAGCGCGACCAAAACCTCCTCGGAAAGAGTTAACCGTGATCTCAGATAAAAAGCACGTAGTTTATTTCAAGGTAAATAAATCATTCATCGGAGGACTGGTGGAGGTTTATGATGAATCACAATCTTGCCTTGAAGCTGATTCACTCCCTCACACACATACGATGGTTCATTTCAACGAGATGCCCGCTGGGCACTACACTGTAAAGGTGAAGAAAGGAAATAAGTTAGCTGAGTTCAGCTACAACAATAATTAAGATACTGGTCGTTCTATTGGTTGGTTTTGATCAGTAGGGCCGCGCAAGCGGCCCTTTTTTTATTTCTCCTTTTTCGAAATCATCAACAGGCCAAGAAAAGTGATTAGCCCATTTATAATCAAAATTTCAATACTGATTTTGTAACCTGAAAACCAGCTCTCGGAATTATAGCTAATCCAATAGGACAACAAAGGAGAGATCAAACAAATGACCGGCACAAGCACTCCTCCCAATTTTCTCTTTGTAAAAATTCCGAATGTAAATAAGCCAAGCAGCGGTCCATAGGTATAACCAGCCACGTTGAGCACAGCATCGATCACCGTCCTTCCGTTCTCCTCGTTGATTTCCTTAAAGACCAGAATGATGATCAAAAACAAAACAGAAAAGCATAGGTGCACGATAAACTTTTGCTTGAGTTTAGTCTTCTCATCTTTGTCTTTAAAATTCAAGAAGTCGATACAGAACGAAGTCGTTAAACCAGCTAATGCAGAATCAGCGCTTGCATAGGAAGATGCAGTGATACCTAATAAAAATAAAATTCCTACAAGTGTGCCGAGTTCGTTAAAGGCAAGGAGTGGGTATAATTCATCAGAATATTGAGGAACCGGAATTCCTTGTTGCTCGCTATAGATAAAAAGTAATGCGCCTAGTGTAAGAAAAAGCAAGTTGACTATCACCAACACAATGCTGAACCAAAACATATTTTTTTGCCCGTCTGCA
>DASYTA010000267.1:0-3890 GCA_036002745.1 Cyclobacteriaceae bacterium
ACGATGTGATCGTCAAGCCTATGTTGATCAATGAAATTATCACTAACTCCTTTCATGGTAGCCACTACATCGGCATCACGGTACCTGAAGTAAGCATAGTCCTCAATTACTTCCGTCACGAGTTGCACGTCTGAAATCTCTTTGACGCTTTTAAGAAATTCGTCATTCACCACAAATGATTTTCCTTTTCGTGCTTCGATTTTGATTTCCGGATCAAAAGCATTGTTTAAACTTCGAAGGAGTCCCTCAAATCCATTGAAAACTGAGAGTACGATGATTAGGGCTGCGGTAGAAAAAGCCACTCCGATCATCGACAATATTGAAATGATATTGATAAAATTCTTTTTCCTTTTCGAAAAAAAATATCGCCTGGCTATGAAAAGGGAAAGATTCATGCAGGAATAGCAGTGTTATTTTTCTTCTTTGGGAATGTTGAGGCTCTTGATCAAATCTTCCATGCGCTGTGCATTTTCTTCCACTTCGTCAATAACAAAAATAAGTTCTGGCACTATGCGCGCTTGGTTGCGAATGCGATCGCCCAAGGCTTTTCTAATTTCACTCTTGTGCAAAGTAATCTGATTCAAAACCGCCTTCTTGTCCTTGGCGAGAGCCATTGTAATGAATACTTTGGCGATACTTAGGTCGGGGCTCATTCGCACTTCGGCAATAGTA
The DNA here is from genome assembly GCA_036002745.1 of Cyclobacteriaceae bacterium. Classification (GTDB taxonomy): domain Bacteria; phylum Bacteroidota; class Bacteroidia; order Cytophagales; family Cyclobacteriaceae; genus ELB16-189. The sequence continues at coordinate 673 of DASYTA010000267.1, forward strand.
ATGAATTCATTGCCAATGATTCCACGTTTGTCTCGAAGGAAAATATCGCTCAGCTCTTTCTGGATCAGTCTGCCGTATTTTTGTTGCCGCATCGTCATGGCGCAAAGATACAAAAGTGAGAACAGCATTTATCCTCCTCAAAATTTGATTTATTTGCAGAAAAGAATCTACTGTGCTACGCTTTTTCAGATTTAATGATCCTTATCGCCTTCTTGTCGTTTTGATTTTGATGGTGGGGATGAGTATGCCCATTTTCATCCACCCTATGCCAATGACAGGCCAAGAGTTGAAAGATATTGTTCTTGGCGAGCTGCTCAACAGCGGCAAAACAATGTACATGCAGGTTGTTGACGACTCACCTTGGGTAGCTGCATGGTTCGCCAAAGTAATTGAATTAATCCTAGGCCGGTCGGTCTTTGGTCGTCACTTTCTTGCCCTGCTGATTACTTTTTTTCAAGCTGCCTTCTTTGCATTTATCTTAATACGAAACCGTGCCTACAATGAAAGTAATTACCTGCCTGCATTTGTTTTCGGAGTTATCTGTTTCTTTTCTTTTGATATGCTCTCTCTTTCGCGAGAGCTTTTTGCCTCCACTTTTTTATTGCTCGCCGTCAACAATATCTTTAAAGAAATAGAATTTAAGGTTCAACGCGATGAAATAGTTTTTAACATCGGCTTCTTCTTAGGAATTGCCTCTTTGTTTATTTTTAGTTACACCATATTTTTGGTTGGCTCGCTCGTGATTTTGTTTGCGTATGCCCGTATCACTTTTCGCAAATCACTTCTGTTAACTTTCGGTTTTGCCTTCCCGCATCTTGCTCTGATTAGTGTTTACTATTTTCGAGATGGGTTATCAGATTTCGTTCAGGATTTTTACGGCCCCAACTTAACGTTCCATTCCATCGACTTGATTTCATGGAAATCAATGCTATGGCTAAGCGGAGCGATTCTCACTTTCCTTTTCTTCGCTTTAATAATGTTAAATCGCGAGGCAAGGTTCACCAAATATCAATCACAACTTTTGCAGGTGATGTTGCTTTGGTTAGTGGTGAGTTTTATCGAAATAGCCTTCACGCGTGAATTAACGCCTCACAGTTTTATCACGTTTGTTCCGCCCCTGGCGTATTTCATCAGTCACTATATTTTGTTGATCAGAAGAAAATGGATTGCAGAATCCATGATGTGGATATTCCTGCTTTTGACGATAGCGATTAGTACAGCTTCGCGGTTAAATAAAATAAAGCAAGTTGATTACGCTGGTCTTTACCCCACACCCTCCAAATACGAATCATTTATTAAAGGAAAGAAAGTCTTGGTGCTGGAAAATGATCTTGGGATTTATAAAAACAACAAACCCGCTTCTTATTTCTTGAACTGGAATTTGTCAAAGGAAATTTTGGAAGGACCAGATTATTTTGAAAACGTCATCTTGGTTCAAGATTCGTTTGAGAAGGATAAGCCTGATATCATCATCGATGAAAAAGACTTGATGAAGAAATTTTTTGAACGACTGCCTGAAGTAAAAAAAGAATACGAAAGATCAGGCTTTATCTACATAAAGAAAGTCGTTCTCAAACACTGATTTCTAAAATCAAATCAAGTTTAGAATTCCTTTTTCCTTGGCTTCAAGATTGCTGTGGCCCATCAAATATTTATCGATGGCACGTGCTGCTTCTCTTCCTTCGCTGATCGCCCACACCACGAGGCTTTGGCCTCTGCGCATATCACCGGCCGAGAAGACTCCTTCTACTGAAGTTTGATAATTGGTGCATTTAGCGTTTCCACGCTCATCATAGTCAACGCCGAGTTGATCAAGCAAACCAGTGTGCTGAGGATGAAGAAAGCCCATGGCGAGAAGTGCGAGTTCGCACGGAATTTCTTTTTCTGTACCTGGAAGTTCTTTGAAAGAATTTCCTTTCCATTCCACTTCTACAATTTTCAATGCTTTAAGATTTCCATCTTTATCGCCAACGAACTCTTTTGTGACGATGCTCCATTGACGATTGCAACCTTCCTCATGCGAAGTAGAGGTGCGCAAGATCATCGGCCAATTAGGCCAAGGCATGGCATCGGTGCGACTTACAGGTGGTTTGGATAAGATCTCGATTTGATTAACTGATTTTGCTCCGTGTCTTATTGAAGTACCTACGCAATCCGAACCCGTATCACCGCCTCCGATAACAAATACGTTTTTGTTCGTGGCCCAGATTTCTTCTTCATTCACTTTCTTACCGGATACACGTCTGTTTTGTTGTGTTAAAAAGTCCATCGCAAAATGAACGCCTTTTAAATTCCTTCCAGGAATTGGAAGATCGCGAGGAACGGTAGATCCGCCTGTAAGTAAAATGATATCAAATTCATCACGAAGTTGATCAACAGAAACATTCACACCAACATTGGCGTTTGTTTGAAACTTCACTCCTTCCTGAATCATCAAATTGATTCTTCGCTCAACAACTTGCTTGTCGAGTTTGAAATCAGGAATTCCATAACGCAGCAAGCCACCAATTTCATCGGATCGCTCAAATACAGTTACTGAATGTCCGGCTTGATTTAGTTGAGCAGCTGCAGCAAGCCCAGCAGGGCCAGAGCCTACGACGGCAATTTTTTTATTGGTTTTATTGGCAGGCAGGTGTGGAACAGCATATCCATTTTCAAATGCCTTTTCTATAATCGTTTTTTCAATGTACTCGATAGTAACGGCAGGCTTGTTGATGCCAAGCACGCATGAAGCTTCGCAAGGTGCGGGACAAATCCGGCCGGTAAATTCAGGAAAGTTATTGGTGCTGGTTAAAATCTCGTAGGCCAATTTCCAGTTGCCTTGATAGACGGCATCATTAAAGTCAGGAATAATATTTCCAAGAGGGCAACCGTTATGGCAAAATGGTGTGCCACAATCCATGCATCGTGCGGCTTGCTTGAATGAAATTGACTCGTTGATTGGTCCATCAACTTCATTATAATCTTTAATGCGTTCTTTGATGTCGCGCTTTTTTGGAAGGTCACGCTCAAATTCCAAAAAACCTGTAGGCTTTCCCATTCGTTCTGATTCTTGTGGTAAAATGAACTTTAAATTTAAATAAAATTACCTTTTGATTTAAGGAGTATCTGTTTGAAGTAAAGTTTCTTTTACTTTGCAACCGTTTTCTAACTCATTTATGCACCTAAAAAAAATATTTTTACTCCTACTGATTCCAATTTTTCTCTTGGAATCTTGT
>DASYTA010000268.1:0-3727 GCA_036002745.1 Cyclobacteriaceae bacterium
TGTACTCGCAGAAATATCGTCGAATCGATCTTTATTTACATACCAAAAATTTTCTGAACAGGAAAGACGACCTCTCAAAAAAAAGTGGCTAATTTTTATTTGACTTTTTTTTGTTTTCTAACTAAAAAGCATACCTTCAAAACATCAAGAGAAAAGATCTGCAAAACGATTGCAGATGTGCGCGTTATATTTTTATTGGATTATTGAGTTGTACTAAAAATTATTTGCTGGAGGCAAATTTGTTTTGGGAAGTTCAAACGACAATATAGTATTGTGGCCGCTTGTAGTGTATGGCGCTATTGTTTGTACCTTAATTGGCGGAATGTTGGGGCTTTCCTATTTCTTAGGAGGTCGCCATAAAGAACGTGCGACCGATGAACCCTACGAAGGTGGCATCGCTAGTCAAGGTTCAGCTCGTCTTCGTTTCTCCTCTCAATTTTACTTGATCGCTATGCTCTTCGTCATTTTTGACGTTGAGACTATTTTTGTTTTCACCTGGGCCATTGCCTTTAAGGAATTAGGCTGGCTGGGCTTTGCTGGTGTTTTCACGTTTGTTATACTCCTTATTATAGTGTTGATCTACGAATGGCGCAATGGAGCGCTCGACTTTGGCCCTGATGGTAAAAAGATATTGAGGGCTTATAAAAAACTAACTAAAGATTCTGCGAATGAACTGGTGGCTAAGTAAAGCACAAGAACCTATTGCGGCGTTGGAGGGAGGAACCGGTTCTATGGAGGAAGCGGTGCGCCAAAGCCTCGTGCTTACTAAGCTGGATGATCTGATAGGATGGGGCAGAAAAAATTCCATGTGGCCTTTTCACTTCGGTCTTTCATGCTGTTTTGTAGAGATGGCTACCAGCATGACTCCTAAATATGATGTCGCTCGATTTGGAGCCGAAGTAATTCGTGGCACTCCACGCGAAGCAGATGTGATGATTATCGCTGGTACTGTTTTCATCAAAATGGCTCCGATTATCAAACGTCTTCATGAGCAAATGATGGAGCCTCGTTGGGTGATATCCATGGGATCGTGTGCTAACTCTGGTGGGATGTACGATATATATAGTGTGGTACAAGGCGTGGACAAATTTTTACCAGTAGATGTTTATGTTCCCGGTTGCCCACCAAGACCTGATGCATTCATGGAAGGACTAACATTGCTAGCAAAACGGGTAGGGCAAGAGCAGCGACCGTTGAGTTGGACGATTGGCGATCAGGGGATAATAAGACCTGAAAAACCTTCCATGAGAGATGCAAAGAGAGAGCAGCGAATGAAAATGACTTCGCTTAAATCTCCCGATGAAATATAATTGAGAAATGAAGTTGATGCTTTAATATTTTTTTGTGCGATGCATGATTGAGTAAGTGAAGAGAAAGTTTTAGGGATTTGTACGTGATTGTTAAGTGTGGACTATTGACCATGAACTTATGCAAGATCTCGATCCGCCTGAACTAATACAGTTGAAGTTTGGAGAAGATGCGGTCTCCAAGCAAGCAACCTGCGATGGTATAACTACCTTGTGGGTGTCGCCTGCTAATATTGTGGGCATACTCAAGCATCTTAAAAACGAAATTCCGAAACCTTATCTTTTCTTATACGATCTCACAGCGATAGACGAACGTCCCCGGAAAAAAGATCCGGATTACCCTTCCAATTATTTTACGGTTGTTTATCACACCTACTCTTTTGGTCGTAATTCTTTTCTGCGACTAAAAGTTTCACTAGCAGAAAACCAGCAATCGATTCCGAGCATCACAAGCCTTTGGATGAATGCCAGTTGGTACGAGCGAGAAGTGTTCGATATGTTTGGCATTCGCTTCGATGGTCATCCAAACATGCGCAGACTGTTGATGCCACTTTCTTGGCAAGGCCACCCACTTCGCAAAGAACATCCTGCTCGCGCTACCGAGATGGGACCGTTCCAATTATTCGATGAGAAAGTAGATCGCGAACAAGAAGCATTGAGATTCAAACCAGAAGAATGGGGACTTGCAACTCATAGCGAAGATTCCGATTTCATGTTTTTGAATATTGGGCCGCAACATCCTGGAACACACGGAGTGTTAAGAATAATTCTTCAACTCGATGGTGAAGATATTGTTGATGCAGTACCTGATATTGGCTTTCATCATCGAGGTGCGGAGAAGATGGCGGAGCGTCAGTCATGGCACACTTATATTCCTTACACGGATCGAGTTGATTATCTCGGTGGTGTGAATAATAATCTGGCTTATTTATTAGCAGTTGAAAAATTAGCTGGTATCGAAGTGCCACAACGTGCTCAAGTGATTCGTGTGATGATGTGCGAGTTTTTCAGGATAGCGAGTCATTTGGTTTGGTATGGAACATTCGCTCAAGATGTTGGTCAGCTTTCTCCCGTGTTTTACATGTTCAGTGACCGTGAAAAAATATTTGATGTAGTCGAAGCGGTGTGTGGTGGCCGCATGCACCCCAATTGGTTTCGAATTGGTGGCGTAGCTCAAGATCTTCCGAACGGATGGGAAACGTTAGTGAAAAATTTTATCGAATACTTTCCAAAAAAATTAAGAGAGTACGATGCGATGGTGATGAAGAATAGTTTGTTTAAAGCACGCACCGAAGGCATAGGAGTTTTCACATTAAAAGAAGCAATCGAATGGGGCGCCACAGGTGCAAACTTACGTGCCTGCGGATTAGAGTGGGATTTTCGTAAGAAGCAGCCTTATTCCGGTTACGAAAATTTTGATTTCGAAATTCCAACAGGAAAAAACGGTGATTGTTTTGATCGCGCTCAAGTTCGCATTGAAGAAATGCGGCAAAGTCTTCGCATCATCGAACAGTGTTTAAAGAATATGCCGGCGGGCCCTTATAAATCAGATCATGCATCCGCAACTCCACCAATCAAGAAGAATACGATGAAAGATATTGAGACACTTATTACACACTTCTTGAACGTGAGTTGGGGACCAGTAATTCCTTCTGGTGAATCGATGAGTTGTATCGAAGCAACAAAAGGTGCGAATAGCTACTATGCGATCAGTGATGGAAACACTTCTCCATATAGAATGAGAATACGCACTCCATCGTTCGCACATATGCAGATGCTACCCTACATCAGCAAAGGTTACACAGTGGCGGACATGCTGAGTATTTTGGGCGCAATGGATTTTGTGCTGGCGGATATTGATAGATAAAAAGTTATAAGTAATTAAGTTGAAAAGTGTTAAGTAAAATCGGAGATGCTTACATCAGAAGAAATAAAGGAGATAGATAAAGCGATCAGCATTGTGCCTTACAAAAAAGCGGCAAGTGTTGAGGCATTGAAGGTAGTGCAAGGTCATCGCAAATATGTGTCGGATGAAAGTTTGAAAGATGTAGCAGCATACTTGGACATGTCGGCTGAGGAGTTGGATTCGGTAGCAACGTTTTACAACCTAATTTTCAGGAAACCAGTTGGTCGCCATGTTATTTTATTGTGCGATAGTATCAGTTGTTGGGTGATGGGTTATGAAAATATTAGAGAACAGTTGAGTTCGAAATTGAAAATCGGATATGGAGAAACGACAATCGATGGAAGGTTTACACTTCTTCCCAATCCATGCCTCGGTACGTGTGATTGTGCACCCGCATTGATGATAGACAAAGACTTGTATAGGAATTTAACAATAGATCAGTTAGACGAGATATTAAGCAAGTACGAATGATCAATTACAAATGGAACGACCGCTGACAGAACATATTCGCAAG
>DASYTA010000269.1:0-16501 GCA_036002745.1 Cyclobacteriaceae bacterium
AGTAAGCGATATAAATTGAAATGGCGTAGGAATCTTCTACGCCATTTTTATTTTCATTCTGCCGAAGCCTTGTTCACCTTTCGATACATGTATGAATGATAGATGTGTCTTCTCGCAAAGCGATCCGGCGTATTGGAGCTAATTAATTTTTCATAAATACTTTTCGGAAGGCCGAAGTATTCATAACTACTTCCATCTGCAAAATTTATCTTTAACGTTTGCGATTTATACTGAAAGTCAACCATCCGGGAAGAGGTAATAACTTCTGTATATTTTTCAAAGTCTTGCGCATGCGTTTCAGGTGCAACACTTACCAACAGGTGATAAGCTTCAATAACTGCTTTGCTTTTTTCTTCCGCTTCCAGCTTTGCCTGAGGATCGTCTTGAATTTTATCAGGGTGCCAATCCTTCATAAAATTGCGGTATACCGATTTTAGTTCCTTTAAATCAACTGCTTTATCAACGCCCAGAAGCTTTCGTGAATCAATAATTCTTTTCATACGGGCGCAAAATTAACCTTTTACGCAACCCAAAGAAAATTTAAACTTTTCGAGGAGGAAGTTCGAAGGCGACGGCTTCGTGCTCAAAGTTGCCTTTATGCGATCCATCACAAAATGGTTTGTTGGATGAGCGACCACATCGGCACAGTGAAATCACGGTGCGGCCTTGCAAACCATAAACGCTTCCGTTCATATCAACGATTTCAAAGTCGCCTTCTAATTTAACTGATCCGTTGCTGTTGATGGTGACTTTGGTTTTGCTCATGAGTAAATAAATTTTATTTTTTGTGAATTTAGATTTCTGCACTCACTTGATTCCTCAATAAATCATCAAGTGTTTCGCGCTTGCGAATAAGTTGAGCTTTGCCATTCCAAACTAAAACTTCTGCCGGACGCATTCGGGAATTATAGTTGGAAGACATTGAATAGCCGTATGCTCCGGCATTTTTAATTGCGAGTATATCGCCTTCACGAACTTCATTCAGTTTTCTATCGGCTCCTATTGTATCTGTCTCGCAAATGTTACCAACAACGTTGTAGGTTTTTTGTGCGCCATCGGAATTGGAAAGATTGACAATTTCATGATAAGCATCATACATCATCGGTCGTAACAAATGATTGAGCCCAGTATCAACGCCAACAAAAGTGACAGAAGGAGTTGGTTTGACAACATTGGTTTTTACTAATAGATAACCAGATTCGCTCACTACGTATTTTCCCGGTTCAATCCAGAACTCTAGTTGCCTGCCATAACTTTGGCAGAACTCTTTAAATTTTTTTCCAAGCTTAAGACCAAGATCCTGAACATCGGTGACCTTATCTCCTTCTTTATAAGCAACTTTAAAACCACTACCAAAGTCAATAAACTTTAGATGAGGGAAATCTTTTGCTACACCAAAAAGTATTTCGGCCATCTTCAAGTACACATCAGCATCTGTAATTTCTGAGCCTGTATGAATGTGAAGACCTGAGATGACAATCTTGTATTGGTTCACCAATTGTAAAATCTCCGATAATTGCTGAACTGATATTCCGAATTTTGAATTACTATGCCCAGTAGAAATTTTGATATTGCCACCTGCCATGATGTGCGGATTCAATCGCAGGCCGCACGGGTAAATACTTCCATATTTCTTTCCAAACTTTTCGAGTGCCGAAAGATTGTCGAGGTTGATGCACAAGCCAAGATCAACTCCAGCTTCGATCTCGTTAAAATCAACGCCGTTCGGAGTGAATTGGATTTCTTCGCCAGTAAAACCAGCGCGTAGGGCCAGTTGTGCCTCATAGATAGAAACTGCATCCACACCAGCTCCGTGTTTTTTAAGCAACTTCAGGATAGAAACGTTGCTCAACGCTTTCATAGCATACTTTACTTTCAGCGGATTTTCAGAAAAGGCATTCTTCAGGTTTTGCAGCTGAGAGACAATTTTATTTCCATCGTACAAGTACAGAGGCGTACCAAATTCCTTAGCAATTTCCGTCAATGCCAATCCCTGTACCTTATAAATCCCATTCATTAACTCCATGTTGTTCAAACTAAACCTCAAAGATGAAAATAATTGATCAATTGGAAGAGCTTGAACCTATTTTCCTTTTTATAAATTTACTTTTCTTTAAACAGACGTTATGAAATGGCAATTCCATGTGACCTTTAAAATTATTATTAGCGCATGAAACTCTTCTTTCGTCAACAAGGCCAAGGCAAACCGTTGATCATTCTTCATGGCTTGCTCGGTTCATCTGATAACTGGCATTCTTTAGGGAAATTATTTGCGGAATCATTTTCTGTTTACATCCTAGACCAACGAAATCACGGACAGTCGCCACATAGTGATGAATTTAATTACAAAGTACTTACAGAAGATTTAGAAGCCTTCATTCAAGAAAACAAAATTGAAAGACCACATATCATCGGCCACTCAATGGGTGGCAAGACAGCTATGAACTTTGCCGTCAAGAATCCATCAAGCGTTGATAAACTCATCGTGGTTGACATCGTGCCAAAAAAGTATCATGTTCGTCATGATCTTTTAATTGAAGGAATGAAAGCGGTTCCATTGGAGGAGATAACAACACGTGCAGAAGCTGAGGTAGCGCTGGCAGGATATGAACCTGATCCAGTTGTTCGCCAATTCTTGTTGAAGAATCTTTCTCGTGATAGTGAAGGCAAATTCTTTTGGAAAGTAAATCTTCCTGCGATTGATAAACATTTACAAGAGACTGGCGACGGAATGATGTACAAGGGGGCATTCGAAGGACCAACTTTATTCATAAATGGAAAGAGATCGGATTATTATAAAGAGGGTGACGACGTTTTGATAAAAAAAGTCTTTCCGAAAGTTGAGATCACAACGCTAGATACCGGCCATTGGGTTCAGGCAGAAAAGCCGCAAGAATTTTCACAAGTTGTTTTACAATTCTTGAAATGAGTGTTGGAACTCTTTTTCTTATCCCGACCATTATTTCGGAAGGAACAGAACGAGAAGTTATTCCTTCGATAGTCACTGAGCGATTAAAATCTATTTGCCATTTCTTAGTAGAAGACGTGCGCACAGCTCGAAGATACCTTAGCAGTTTGAAAATTTATGAGAATATAGAATCTCTCAAATTCTCTGTACTAAATAAGGACACGAAGGAAAGAGAAATAGCAGAGATGTTTGAGCCAATTTTTTCAGGAGAGCATATAGGGGTTCTGTCAGAATCAGGTTGCCCAGGTGTGGCTGATCCAGGTTCGCTTGCAGTTAATTTCGCCCATCGAAAAAACATCAAAGTAGTTCCATTGGTTGGCCCGTCGTCCATCTTGCTTGCCCTTATGGCGTCAGGTTTAAACGGACAACAGTTTGCTTTTCACGGTTACTTGCCTATTGACCAGAAAGAATGCATTCAAAAGATCAAAGCTTTAGAAAAAGAATCTTCTACAAAAAATCAAACGCAAATTTTTATTGAAACTCCTTATCGCAACAATCAAGTTTTGAAAAACCTGCTACAAGGGCTTAGTAATTCAACTCAATTATCGATTGCACTCGACCTTAGCGGTAAAAATGAATTCATTAAAACGCAATCGGTGGGTGAATGGAAAAAAAGCACACCACAACTACTCAAAGAGCCTGCGGTACTCATGTTCCTTTCTTAGAGAATCTTAGCTAGTAATTAGACATTGACTAATTAACTAATTCAAGTATTTTTGCCGCTCGAATCACGCTTTGAATCAAGTAATTAATAACAAAACATAATAAAATGCCTTATTTATTCACCTCCGAATCTGTTTCTGAAGGCCATCCTGATAAAGTGGCTGATCAAATCTCTGATGCCCTCATCGATTATTTTTTAGCCTACGACCCAAATTCAAAGGTTGCCTGTGAAACATTGGTAACTACCGGCCAAGTTGTTTTGGCAGGAGAGGTGAAATCTGAAGCATACCTTGATGTGCAGGATATCGCACGCGAGGTGATCAAGAAAATTGGCTACACGAAAAGCGAATACATGTTCGAGGCCAATAGCTGTGGAATCTTCTCAGCAATTCATGAACAATCCTCTGATATCAACCAAGGAGTGGAGCGCAAGAAAAAAGAAGATCAAGGTGCAGGCGACCAGGGAATGATGTTCGGTTATGCTACCAACGAAACGGACAACTACATGCCTTTGCCATTAGACCTTGCCCACCTTTTGCTTCGTGAGATGTCGATCATCAGACGTGAAGGAAAAGTGATGACTTATCTAAGACCGGATGCAAAGTCGCAGGTAACTATCGAATACAGTGATGATAACAAACCTCAGCGCATCGACGCTATCGTAATTTCAACTCAGCACGATGACTTTGATAAAGATGCTGTCATGTTGAAAAAAATTAAAGATGACGTGATTGGTATTGTGGTGCCAAGAGTGATGAAGAAACTACCAAAACGAGTTCAAAAATTATTCAACACCGAAATTAAATACTTCGTTAATCCGACAGGCAAGTTTGTAATTGGCGGGCCTCACGGTGATACAGGTTTAACAGGAAGAAAAATTATCGTTGATACCTATGGAGGCAAAGGTGCACACGGTGGTGGTGCATTCTCTGGCAAAGATCCATCAAAAGTAGATCGTTCAGCCGCTTATGCTACTCGTCACATTGCAAAGAATATGGTGGCTGCAGGAATTTGTGATGAGGTACTTGTGCAAGTGGCGTATGCTATTGGAGTCGCTAAACCTGTTGGCTTGTATGTCAATACTTATGGCACTTCAAAAGTGAAGTCAACTGATGGTGAGATCGCCAAGAAGATTGAAAAAATATTTGATATGCGCCCTTACTTCATTGAAGAGCGTTTCAAATTGAGATCTCCAATTTATTCTGAAACGGCAGCTTACGGTCACATGGGCCGCGAACCAAAAATTGTCGAAAAGATTTTCAACAAGGGTAGAAAAACTGAAAAGAAAGTTAAGGTTGAGTTGTTCCCTTGGGAGAAGCTCGATTATGTTGATCAATTAAAAAAGGTCTTCAAAGTATAAGTAAATAAATTAAACAATTAAAAAGGCTCCGTTTGGAGCCTTTTTAATTTCGGTAGGTCTCTGTTCAAACCCGCCCTACTTTTAATTTTGTTTTGAATTTATTCAATTGAGCACGTAGTGCTTCTGTAGCCAAATCGGTTGCCTCTTCGAACGAACGTGCTTGTTCCTTCGCAAAAAGTTGATTGCCCGGTACCTTCAATTTTATTTCCACCGTTTTGTTTTCAATTCCTTCGTTGTTCAAGCGGAGAAAAACTTCGCCATCCACTAACCGATCGTAGAACGTTTCCAACTTATCAACCTTCTTCTGGATGAACCCAATCAACTTGTCGTCGGCATCAAAGTGAATGGAGTGAACTTGTAGCTTCATAACATAAAAAATTTAAGTGAAACATATAAAATACAGTGCTCACGCTTTCGGGTGAGCTTGATCAAATACTTTCTTTAATTTCTCCATAGAATTATGCGTATACACTTGGGTGGCAGCTAAACTACTGTGACCCAATAAATCCTTCACCGCGTTAATCTCAGCACCCTTATTCAATAAATGAGTGGCATAAGTGTGTCGTAAAACGTGAGGGCTTTTCTTTTCAACGTTGGATCCTTTCAAATATTTCTTCACAATTCGATTCACCATCATTGGATAAATTGGCAAGCCTGTTTTCATGACAATGAAAGTATCATCCTTTATATCCACCTCACGATTTCTAATTTTTCGGTAGCCTTCAATTAATTGAGCGAGACTGGACGGGAAAGGGATAACACGCTCCTTATTCCTTTTTCCCAAAACTCGAAGGGTTCTGTCTCTGAGATTAACACTGGAATCTTTCAAGCCGATCATCTCCGACAAACGCATGCCTGTTCCATAAAGAAGTTCAAGCATAAGTTGATCGCGAAGCGTGTCAAAGTCGTTCCCAAAATCTTTGTTGTCAAGCGCAGTAACCATATCCGCTTCTTGAACAAAGTGTGGTAATTTCTTTTTCGTTTTTAGGATTTTAATTTTTGCCATTGGGTCCTTGGCAATAATTTCTTCTTTGATGAGGAATTTAAAATACGAACGAAGGCATGCAATTTTTCGGTTGACAGAGACAGCGTCCATACCGCTTTCTACCAGGCTCACAATCCAAGAGCGCACTAAGCCATGGTTAGCTTCGTGAGATGGAGCTTTATCAAATTCATTGTTTAAAAAGTTCTGGAATTGCTGGAGGTCAGTTTCGTAAGCGAGAACTGTTTTGGCACTGTACCGCTTTTCGAACTTAAGGTATTTTATGAAGGAATCTACCATTGAGACTGCACCCATCCGCTTGCACTCTCAATTTAAAAAAAATCCCCCGCTAGTGGAAACCAGCGGGGGATTGTTTACAAAATGTCTATCGAATGTTAATAATTATCAGAAGCAAACTGCTTTTGCTTGTAAGCAGCATGAATGATCTCAGTTCTTCTTTTTACAGATGGCTTCGTAAATGAGCTTCTTTCACGTAATTCTTTCAAAACACCAGTTTTTTCAAACTTCTTTTTGAAGCGCTTAAGAGCCTTGTCAATCGATTCGTTCTCTTTAATGTTGATAATTAGCATGTTTTACTATTTGGGCTGCAAATATATCCTTTTCCCATCCAATTTTCAAAGGATCACTTCAAAATTGCTCTGGAAATCACCAATTTCTGAATTTCAGAGGTTCCCTCCCCAATAGTGCACAATTTCGCATCCCGATAGAACTTCTCGACGGGGAAATCCTTGATATACCCATATCCGCCAAAAATCTGTACGGCATCATTTGCTATTTCTACTGCTATTTCTGAAGCATATAGCTTGGCCATGGCTGATTCCTTGCTCACTGGCTTATGCTTATTTTTTAAATCTGCAGCCTGGTGAATCAACAGCCTAGCCGCTTCAATTTTTGTAGCCATATCCGCCAGCTTGAAAGATATTCCTTGAAAAGTGGAAATCGGCTTATTGAATTGATGTCGCTCTTTAGAATACTGTAATGCTGCCTCATACGCACCCTGCGCTATACCGAGTCCGAGAGAAGCTATAGAAATCCTTCCTCCATCCAACACTTTCAAAGATTGAATAAACCCATCTCCTTCTTTGCCGATCATTTGCGATTTATGAATCTTACAATCCGTAAAAATCATTTCGGCTGTTTCACTCGCACGCATACCAAGCTTATTTTCTTTTTTTCCGCCAGTGAATCCAAGAGTTCCTCGCTCCACGATGAAAGCCGTCATCCCGTGTGAATCTCCGATTTCGCCCGTTCGTGCTATCACTACAGCAACATTCCCCGATTTGCCATGCGTGATAAAATTCTTTGCTCCGTTAATTATAAAATAGTCTCCGTCTTTTTTAGCCACGGTCCTCATGTTCCCTGCATCTGAGCCTGTATTGGGTTCAGTCAATCCCCAAGCACCAATCCATTCTCCTCTTGCAAGCTTCGGTAAGTATTTCTGTTTCTGTTCTTCACTGGCAAACTGGAGTACGTGACCGGTGCAAAGTGAATTATGCGCCGCCATCGAAAGACCAATGGAACCATCAATCTTTGAAAGCTCTGCTATAGCGGTAGCATATTCATGATAACCAAAACCCGAACCGCCGTATTCTTCCGGAACCAGCACCCCCATCAAGCCGAGTTCACCCATCTTTCTAAAAAGCTCAACCGGAAAATGCTGACTCTCATCCCACTCCATCATTTTAGGGCGCATCTCTTTTGCCCCGAAATCACGCACCATTTGAGCGATCATTTTTTCATTCTCTGAAGAATCAAAACTGATTCCTGTCGCGGTTTCTTCCATCACATTCATAAGGACCCAAATTTTAGGAAAAACAAAAGTAAGAGAGTTTACTTTCATTACCAAACGACTGTTAGTTTGTGTTTTTAATCGTTTTCAAAACAGGACAAAATGCTACTTTTACGGCCTTATTTATTTTCACTATGAATATTGCAGTTGTAGGAACAGGTTACGTTGGATTAGTCACGGGCACTTGTTTTGCCGAGACGGGAAACAAAGTTGTTTGCATCGACATTGATCGAGAAAAAGTAGAAAAGCTAACCAGGGGAGAAATAACCATTTATGAACCTGGCCTTGAGCTACTTTTCAGTCGAAACATTCATCAAGGAAGACTTTCTTTCACAACTAATCTTACAGAAGGAATTAAAGGAGCTAAAATTATTTTTCTTGCCCTGCCGACACCTCCTGGCGAAGATGGATCAGCTGATTTAAAATACATTTTAGGGGTGGCCGATGAGCTCGGATCAATGCTTAAAGAGTATACTGTAGTAGTTGATAAAAGTACGGTGCCGGTAGGAACAGCCGAAAAAGTAAGGCAAAAAATTTCTGCGAAAGCAAAAGTAGAGTTTGATGTAGTTTCCAATCCTGAGTTTCTTCGTGAAGGAGTTGCTGTGGATGATTTCATGAAGCCTGAGCGAGTTGTAATCGGAACTTCTTCCGACAAAGCAAAAAAAATTATGGAGACATTATATGCTCCGTTTGTTCGTCAAGGCAATCCATTGGTTTTTATGGATGAAAAGTCTGCAGAGCTTACGAAGTATGCCGCCAATTCTTTTCTTGCTACTAAGATCACATTCATGAATGAGATCGCCAACTTATGCGAATTGCTTGGCGCGGATGTTGATGCTGTGCGCAAAGGAATTGGTACGGATAGCCGTATAGGAAAAAGATTCTTATTTCCTGGTATTGGTTATGGCGGAAGCTGTTTCCCAAAAGATGTGCAAGCATTAGCCAAGTCATCCGATGATGTGAATTACGATTTTAAAATTTTGGATGCAGTGATGGATGTGAATGAATCTCAGAAAACAAAATTGATTCCAACTATCTTGAAGCATTTCAAAAATAACTTGAAAGGAAAAACCATCGCAATGTGGGGTCTTTCTTTCAAGCCACACACAGACGATATTCGTGAAGCGCCGGCATTAGTGAACATCGATGAGCTAGTTAAAGCTGGGGCAACCATAAAAGCGCATGACCCGGAGTCAATGAATAATGTAAAAAGATTAATTGGTGATAAAATATCTTATCACGAGACGCCTTATGAAGCTGCTGCTGGAGCCGATGCAATTTTCATCGCTACAGAATGGCCAGAGTTTCGCACTCCAGATTTCGAAAAACTATCATCGTCATTGAAGAGTAAAGTAATTTTTGACGGAAGAAATTTGTATGACCTTCCTCAAATGAAAGAGTTGGGCTACACTTACTACAGTATTGGCAGACAAACTATTTATGGCTAAGCAACGAATCTTAATTACAGGAGGCGCAGGGTTTCTCGGTTCACATCTGTGTGATCGCTTTATCAAAGAAGGATTTGAAGTTATTGCAATGGATAATCTCATTACTGGAGATCTTCGCAATATTGAGCATTTATTTAAACTCCAAGAGTTTGAATTTTATAACCACGATGTATCGAAGTTTGTTCATGTTCCTGGTGAATTGAACTACATTTTACATTTTGCTTCGCCAGCTAGCCCAATCGACTATTTAAAAATTCCGATCCAAACATTAAAAGTTGGTTCGTTAGGTATTCACAACTTGTTAGGATTAGCAAAGGCAAAGAATGCACGATTGATGATTGCATCTACCTCTGAAGTTTATGGTGATCCAAATGTCCATCCGCAGCCTGAGGAATATTATGGAAATGTAAATCCTGTTGGTCCGCGCGGCGTGTATGATGAAGCCAAACGCTTTCAGGAAGCGATGACAATGGCTTATCATACTTATCATAAATTAGATACTCGCATTGTAAGAATTTTTAATACTTACGGACCGAGAATGCGGCTCAATGATGGCCGCGTACTTCCTGCATTTATTGGACAAGCATTGAGAGGAGAAGATCTTACAATTTTCGGCGATGGTTCACAGACTCGTTCGTTTTGTTATGTTGATGATTTAGTGGAAGGAATTTATCGCCTCTTGATGAGCAGTTACGTTTTGCCAATGAACATTGGCAATCCAAGTGAAATCACAATTAAAGAATTCGCTGAAGAAATTATCAAACTCACAGGCACGACTCAAAAAATAATTTATCAGCCGCTGCCGAAAGATGATCCAAAGCAACGTCAACCAGACATCCGCAAAGCAAAAGAAATTTTAAAGTGGGAGCCAAAAGTTTCTCGTGCAGAAGGATTAAAGATCACATACGATTATTTCAAGTCCTTACCTAAGGAAGTGCTTTATCACCGAGATCATAAAAATTTTGATGGATTTATCCGGTAGTTCAATACCCAAATCTCCATTTCGTTTTAAAATCTCGAGTCAACGTTTGATTCGTTAATAAAGCCCGCAAGATTTCAATCGGCATTGGGCCACTTTGCAAAATGGCATCATGAAAATCTTTCTCTTTCATTTTTCCGGCGTTAACGATCTCCTTTCGCATGGCATAAAATTCTTTTGCTCCTATCATGTAGGCTAATTGATAAAGCGGGCCATAGCCTCCCATAAACGACCTACGCACTTCAGCCGTTGCATTAGCACGTTCGTGACCAACCTTGTCGACTAAAAAATCAATGCACTGTT
The DNA here is from genome assembly GCA_036002745.1 of Cyclobacteriaceae bacterium. Classification (GTDB taxonomy): domain Bacteria; phylum Bacteroidota; class Bacteroidia; order Cytophagales; family Cyclobacteriaceae; genus ELB16-189. Next base: position 10,514 of record DASYTA010000269.1, read on the forward strand.
GCGGCGTCCAGTTGCCTAAATGATAGTTAAGCGAGAAAATAATTCGAGCGCAGCGATGCATTCGCCAGAACAACATACCCACACGATTTTCTGGAGACTTCTGAAAATTCTTTTCCCATAAAATCATTTCCCAATACAATGCCCAACCTTCTGTCCAAAATGGTGAATGAAAAAATTGACGATGGGGATTGTAGCGATCGTTCATAAATCCTTGCAGGTGATGACCCGGAATTAATTCGTGAAATACAGTAGCACGTGAAAAGTGTTTATTATTTCCACGCATACCCATCATCCGATCTTCGTACGACATCGTTGAAGTTGGAAAAGAAATCCAAATGTGTTCTCCACCTAAAAAGAATGGAGCAAACTTCTGCTCATTCACAGATAGCATAATCATTTTCCAATCTTCTTTAGCAAGATCTGGAACCGTGACTAAATCATTTTTTTTTAAATAATCGATGGCTTCATTTGCAAGAAATGCAACATACTCCGGTTGCTTCCCTGGCTCAGGATGATCTTCCTTTACCTTTTCAAGCGCTTTTTTCCAATCGTTGCCAAAGCCCATCTCTTGAGAAGCCTTCAGCATTTCCTTTTCGCACCAGGCAAATTCCTTGTTCGCCACCTCAATCAATTCTTCTGGTGAATAAGAAATGAATTCAGATTGCAGGCTCCGAATAATTTCATCTTTACCAATTGGGTTTCCGATTATTCCACTTCCATCATCTTTACCTGCAGACTTCCACGTTTTTAAGAACCGAATGTATTGACTGAACGCAGAATCCAACTCTGTATGAGGAACATTCATCCACCAGCTAAACTGCGGATCGTATTCATTATAAAATCCGAATAATTCATTAATTGCTTTCCGATAATCCTGCGTTGCTGCTAATGCTTTCTTTGAAAGTTTTTCAGGATATTTTGGCTGCTTCTCAATTTCTTTCTGCGTTGTCTGCAAATTCTTTTTTATTTCATTGAAAGCTTTTGCCGTCTGCTCACCATTCAACGGCACACCCGTTCTTCGTTGTTGTACCAAGTGCATTACATTATCGGCAAATGGGATCGCTACTTGAATTTGGTCATAGTCAATTTTACTTTGCCTTAGCCTGTTGATGTCTTTCTCGATTGCGTTTCTCAACAATACATAATCTACTTTTCCATCCTGGCTCATTCCATCAAATGGAATGTCGTTCAATTCCTTTAGCCAATCATTATACAGGCGATCGAAACGCGTGTAATATTCATTTGATTCTTCAATTTCATATTTTCGCTCCAGGCTACTTATATCAGCTTGGTACTGTGCGATTATATCGCGCATCTCGCTTCGGCCAGTAAAAGTTTGCGCGTGTATGATCAGCGGCAAAATGCCGAGAAGAAAAATGAGTTTTTTCATCTTATTATTTTTTACTGAAGTGCTTATAGAAAGTCACGATCGTTTCTATTCCAATTAGAAAATTCTTCACACCATAATGCTCATTCGGTGAATGAATGGCATCACTATCAAGACCGAACCCCATCAATACTGTATCTAGTCCAAGTTCCTTCTTGAAAAGAGAAACGATAGGAATGCTTCCTCCATCGCGTGTTGGGATGGGTGACTTGCCCCATACTTCTACAAATGCATCGCTTGCCGCTTTAAATGCTTTTGAATCAGTAGGTGTAACAGCAGGTTGGCCACCATGATGAGGAATAACTTTTACTTTGACCGACTTTGGTGCGATTGATAGAAAATGTTTCGTAAATAATTCAGCAATTTCTTGACTGTCTTGATTGGGTACCAAGCGCATGGAAATTTTTGCTGATGCTTTCGAAGGTAAAACAGTCTTTGCTCCTTCACCTGTATAACCGCCCCAAATTCCATTGACATCCAGTGTCGGGCGAATACCAGTTCGCTCCATAGTTGTGTAACCCTTTTCACCTTGTATATCATCTATCGTTAGGTCCTTTTTGTAATCCTTCAAATCGAAAGGCGCTTCATTCAATTTTTTTCGATCTGCTTCTGAAAGATTAGCGACCCTATCATAAAACCCAGGAATAGTAATGCGTCCATTTTCATCGTGTAATGAAGCGATCATCTTGCTCAATACATTAATTGGATTGGCCACCGCCCCACCGTAAACACCTGAATGCAAATCGCGGTTGGGTCCAGTAACTTCTACCTCCAAATAACTCAATCCGCGCAGTCCAACTGTTATAGAAGGATGATCCAACGAAATCAACGAAGTATCGGAAATCAAAATCACATTTGCCTCAAGCTTTGTTTTATTTTCTTTTACAAAGAGACCAAGATTATCAGAGCCTACTTCTTCTTCGCCTTCGATCATGAATTTTATATTGCATGAAAGGCTTCTCAATTTCGTCATCGCTTCAAATGCTTTAACGTGCATATACACTTGGCCTTTGTCATCACACGAGCCGCGGGCAAATATTTTCCTGTCTTTGATCACTGGCTCAAAAGGAGGTGAAGTCCAAAGGTTAAGGGGATCAGGAGGCTGCACATCGTAGTGACCATAAACTAAAACTGTTGGTGCAGATGGATCAACCATTTTTTGTCCGTAGACAATTGGATGACCTTTCGTTTCACAAAGTTCAACAGAATCTGCACCTGCCTCTTTTAATTTCTGCACGATAAACTCTGCGGCCTTACGCACATCGCCTTTGTTGCGGCTATCAGCACTAATAGAAGGAATGCGTAACCATTCAAAAAGCTCATCTAAAAAGCGCTGTTGATTGGATTGTATATATTCTTTTATCATAACGATTTACTTAATTCGGTTCTCTCTTTAAAAAACATAATGAAATACACTAACACTCCTGTTGCAATGTAAGTCGGCACAAGCCAAATGTCTTTCCATAAATACTCTCCGTTAGCTGTGTAATGATCGGCCGTGAATCCGGAAAACCAAGTGCCGATAAACATTCCGAGTCCATACGTAGCAAAGGTGAATAGACCCTGTGCAGCACTTTTAATCTTCTCTCCCGCTTTTTTCTCCGTGTACATATAACCTGTCACAAAAAAGAAATCATAACAAACACCATGAAGAATAATGCCAGCATAAAGCATCCAACTATTGGCTTCCATATTCCCAAATGCAAAACAGAGATAGCGAAGCGTCCATCCTAAAATCCCCATGATCAAAATTCTTTTTACGCCAATGCTATTAAATAGAAAAGGAATGACAAGAATAAATCCTGCTTCTGAAAATTGTCCCAGCGTCATTTTGCTTGCGGCATTCTCCATTCCCAATTGGTTGAGGAATAAATTCGCAAATCCATAATAGAAGGAAAGTGGAATACAAACCAGGATGGCCGCAATAAAAAATATCATGTACGACTTATTCTTAAAAAGCACGAGTGCCTCCGCACCAATAGAACTTTCGGAAGTTTTACCCTTGGGTGGTGTGTTAGGCAAAGCAAAAGAAATGAGACCCAGTATTACTGAAGAGATTGCTGCCATATAGAAGGTTGCAGCCGTTTTTTCAATAGCAAGCAATCCGATCATTAAGCCGGCTAAGATCCAGCCAAGTGTACCAAATACTCTGATCCATGGAAATTGTTTTCCTGGGTCAGTCATCTGCTGAAAAGCAATGCTGTTGCTCAAGCCAATCGTAGGCATATAAAGCAAAGAATAAAGTAGAATGATCCAGTAAAAAATAGTATTGTCGGAAATCAGTGTAGCGGTGAAAAGCAATCCTCCACCTAAAATATGAAGTACACCCATGATTCGCTGCGCTGAAAAAAAACGATCCGCAATTGTACCAATAAGAAACGGAGAAATCATCGTAGCAATAGCCAACGCACTGTAAGCTGCCCCAATCTGAATTCCACTCGAATTAAGAAAAACCGACATATATGTGCTCATGGTAACGTACCAAGCTCCCCAGACAAAATACTGGAGCAGCATCATGAGCGAAAGTTTGGTGAAGATGGTTGCCTTCATCTAGAAAAAATTTATTGAAACGTAAAGAATAAATTCCAAATCGCCAATCGATTTGGCTACAGCTGGATGATTTACTGATTTAACTTCACGCTGTATTTCGATCCTTTAAAAATCTTTTGCGCATCAGTTATTTTCATCAACTCAGGTAATGAGATACTTGCGTTTTGTTTAGCGTATTCATTCACCATTTGCCAGCCAACCCATGTAGCAATGCGGCCTGGACATTCGTTGCCCACTTCATACGTCTTTGGTCGCTCACCAATGTAGCGTTGTTTCATCTGTTGGCTTGTTGAGAACAATGCTTCATCGTCCACTAGTCGTTTCCAAATCATATCCTGATTTGCTTTTGCTCCTTCAATTTCTTTCGACGTATATCCAATAAAAATGCTGTCGGGCGAACAAGGCAACATGCGTTTTGCAAAATGGTAAGCCTTGCCATAGGCAATCATCTCCGCCAAAACAGTTCTATCACTTAAGTTTACGGAGTTGTACTTGCCGTCAATGCCGTAGAGCAACAAGGTAGAAGGCACAATGAAATTCTTTTCATATCGACGAAGTATGTAGTCATGCATGTCTGGTTTGTACCTTCCGTTTTTCCCAAGAAAAAAATCCAGTCCAACAATCACCAACGAGTCGCTCACAAATAAATCACTTTCTAATCCTGTTATTACCGTTTCAACTCGTGGAATCCGAAACTCAGGATAATAATATTTCATGTTTGAAAACGCCACGCGGAATTCGTCTTTCAATGACGCTCCATCATTAAATACTTTTTTTACATCCATAAGAACTGTGTCTAGAGCTGGATTCGTAAACTTCTTGAAATAGTGATTGATAAAAACTGAATCGCTCGGAAAATTCCTTCGGCCAAAAAAAACATCGCGCAATGCGATATGATGCGAAAAGAAATCGACTAACTCTTGCTTTGTGTGAACGGACGGAATTGAATCTTCTAACGCAGAAAACTTCAATTCAATTTTTGTTTCAGGAGCAAGCACACATTTTTCTTCTGCATTAGGATTGCATGCAAATAGAACAAGAATAAAAAAGAAATAAGAAAAACGATTCATTCTAAAAGGTTACAAGTAAAAAACATATTATCATACGACACCAAAGGAAATGTGGCAGGCAATTCCTCCTTTTTGATTTCCGAAAATCCATTCTTTTTGTAGAAACGATGGGCGGCATGCATAGAAGTAAAAGTGCCCAAAAAAATTTGGTTTATTCCTTTTCTTCCACTCCAATTTTTCAATTCATCCAAAAGTTGCTGACCTACGCCCTTTCTTTTCCGCGGTGATCACGATGAACAAACATTTTACGCAAAGCCGCCTGATCTGGAGAAAAGTCTACTATCGCGATAGTTCCTACCACTTCATTTCCATAAAGGGCGATCCAAAAATTACCTTTAGACTTTTTATAAAAAGAAGAAATGTTTAGTAGGTCCGGCTGATCCTTAATGGTGGCTGGCACATTGAATTCGTTCTGCTGAATCGGTAAAATCAAATCAATGATAGCATCGCGGTAGCTATCTTCATATTCAACAACACGATAACTCATTCTCTATTTTTTATTCAATCGTAAAATACTGGCCGTTCGCTCGCGACTTTCTTGCAGCAACTTTTCGTTTTGTGATAAGGCCTGCCCAAAGGAAGGAACCATTTCCTTTAACTTATTTTTCCACTTTTCAGATTGGCTCTCTTTTTTAAAACATTTTGGAAGGATACCCAGCATAACTGCGGCGGCTGTTGAAGCGCCGGGAGATGCTCCCAACAATGCAGCCACTGTACCATCTTCTGAAACGACTACTTCTGTTCCAAATTCTAAAACGCCGCCTTCTTTTTTATCTTTCTTAATCACTTGCACACGTTGCCCGGCCTCTTTCAATTCCCAATCTTCCAATTTCGCCGTTGGAACATATTCTTCAAGAGCAGCGAGTCTTTGCTGCGGAGTTTGTCGCACTTGCTCAATCAGGTATTTGGTGAGCGGCATGTTCTTCATTCCCGCAAAAATCATCGGGATCGCATTATCAAATTTGATTGACTTCGGCAGAT